>JAGAQS010000147.1 GCA_017622635.1 Ruminococcus sp.
ACCGTTATTTGCAGTGACGAACAGCCTTTCGCACGTCTGACGGCTGATGTCTTTATGATTGTCATTCCCTTTGACAACGAAAACGAAATAGTTGATTTTATTCATAAACTTGAAGATAACATAGGTACAAAATATGAGGGAATAGAGTTCAGGCTTGTTTTCGGTGTCTGCATTGCGGAGGACAGAACGCTTCAGACAAGAACCCACGGTGACAATGCGACTCTTGCGAGACAGTCGGTAAAGGGAAACGCTTTGAATAATATCGGTTTCTACAATGGGAAGCTGAAAAATGATTTGTATCATCAGCATTATATTGAGGACGATATGAAAAGTGCCATGCTGAATAATGAATTTGTAATGTTTTTACAGCCGAAATACAATATTTCCACAGGTAAAATAATCGGTGCGGAAGCTCTGGCAAGGTGGATACACCCTTATAAAGGACTTATTCCGCCGGTTCAGTTTATACCTGTTTTTGAAAAAAACGGTTTTATTCTGAATCTTGATAAGATTATGTGGGAGAAAGCCTGTAAAAAAATCAGATTCTGGATTGATAACGGAATAGAACCTGTACCGATTTCCGTGAATATCTCACGTGAATATCTGAACACTTTTGACGTTGTGGGACAATTCAATCAACTGTTGAAAAAATATGATATTCCCATTAATCTTCTGGAAGCGGAAATAACAGAATCATATGACGCTGACAACACTTCCGATGTAGTCCGTAAAATGAAAAAATGTGGCTTTACAATGCTTATGGACGATTTCGGTTCGGGTTTTTCGTCACTGAATATGCTGAAAACAACGCCTTTTGACGTGCTGAAGATTGACCGTGGATTTCTTTCTGAATTTATGGAGTCGGAACGTGGCAGGAAAATAATTTCACATACTATCTCCATGTCACGTGATATCGGACTGAATATTATTGCTGAGGGTGTTGAAACGGGCGAACAGGCACATTTCCTGCAATCCTGTGGCTGTGACGTTGCTCAGGGGTTCTATTATTCAAAACCGATTCCTGTGGAGGAGTTCGATAAACAACTGAACAAAAACAGCTGAAAGTGAAAGGATAAAAAAGTGAACAGAAAAAATGTCAGTACAGATGTACGTATAAGGTGGCTGAAACGTATGATGCTGATTTCCGAAGTATCTGTTATATTTCTGCTGTCGGCTGTTATATCTTTTCTGACCATAAAAAAAACCGATACTGCACTGAAAACAAAGGTCATTGCCATGACATCTGCACTTAATGAACAGATGCAGATGAATCTTGACAGCTATTTACAGCGTATGGAAACTATAGGTACACTGGTTTTTGCCGAAGAAGAAGTGTATAAATACAGTGCCGTTGACAGCAGTAACAGCGATTATGAGGCGATAAAAACAGAACAGCTTATTGAAGATAAACTGTATGACCTTTGTATTATGGAAAATTTCGTGGATTTTGCCATTGTGTACAGCAACAATCACCCTGTGGGCAAAGTGTCAAACGGTACGGTCAAGCTTTTCGGGGACAATCTTTACAGTGACCTTGAAGCCATGATAAACCGTCCGAAAACTGCTGACGGCTGGTCTACAGGATACAAGGAAAATTATAAACGTATTTATTATGTAAAAAGAGTCAATGACGATGCGGTACTTGTAATATCGTTTTATACAAACGAACTTGACGATGTTTTTGAACACCCCGGGGGAATAGACGATATCGCAGTACAGCTTGTTGAAGCAAACGGAATAGTTATATATTCTTCTGAAAGCGGACAGGAAGGAAAGGTTCTTGATTCGGAAATCTCAGAAAGAATAAAGGGACATACTGCCGTTACCACAATGGACAACAAGTATCTTATAACACTTAAAGAATGTGGCGACAACTGGAGCGTTGTATGCAGTGCACCGGCAAAGAAAATACTTAAAGAAAAAAATGACGTAACTGTTTTTGTTGTTATTGTCACGCTTATAACCGCCGTTTTGGCATCTGCACTCAGCGTGTTGTTGGTATCGAAGATTATAAGACCTGTGAATAAAATAGTTGATTCTCTCTCGGACGAGGCACACAATGATTTGCTTACAGGTATTTTAAACAAAAAGACTTTTGAAAAGAAAGTTGATGAGTCGATTAAACAGAATATTGATTTTAAGAAAAAAGCGGTTATACTTCTGGATTTGGACAATTTCAAAGGTGTCAACGATACTCTCGGTCATGCCTACGGTGATAAGGTTCTTGTGGGTGTGGGTGATATTCTGAGACGTGTTTTCCATACCGACGATTACACGGGCAGACTTGGCGGAGATGAGTTTTGCGTGTACCTTAATATCTCCGATTTATGTCAGGGAAACTATATAAACCACATTGAAGAAAAGTGCGAGGAACTGTGTAAGGCTTTTGCCAACAATTATACGGGTGATAACGACAATTACAAGATTTCGGCAAGTATAGGTGTTGCGGTCTTTCCCGATAACGGAAACAGTTTCGGGGAACTGTATAAATGTGCGGACAAGGCACTTTATTCCTCAAAGCACAAGGGCAAGGATACATATACTATATATAATGAAAGTATGTCGGACAAGGAGGAAACGAAATGATTGACAGGATTACCGCCGTTCTTGTTTCATTGCTTCTTGTGGTCTGCTGTGCGTGCTGTTCGGGTGACATTGTTGTGACCGACCGGCAGGTACAGAAAGAAATTTCGTTTTCATGGTGGTGAAATGATGCACGTCATGATTATACACTTGAATCCATAGAAATGTTTGAATCACTTCACCCCGATATTAAAGTTAAATGCCACTATTCCGAATGGTCAGGCTATCAGACACGTAACGACGTACGTATGGTATCGCACACGGAATCAGATGTTATGCAGATAAATTATGCGTGGCTGAAACAGTATTCCGACGATGGTGAGGGTTATTATGATATAAACCAACTGAGTGAATATGTTGATTTGTCGGATTTTACCGAAGAAGACCTGGCGTACGGAATGCAGAACGGCAAACTCAATGCAATCCCTATTGCACTCAACACAATGACGGTATATATAAACAAAACCATTTATGACCAGTACGGGCTTGATGTTCCGAAAACATGGGACGACTTTTTTCATGCGGCAGAAGTCATGAACGGTGAACATTACCCTATATCCATGTCAAAAAAGTCTGCATGGTTTTTTCTTGTGTCTTATGTCGGTCAGATGACAGGCAAGAATCTTATGGACGATGAGGGCAATATAACTTTCGGTGAAAAAGAAGTAACAATGATGATTGAAACTTACTGTGAACTTATCAATAAGAAAGTTATGCCACAGGTTGAATATTTCGACAAACTGAAAATAGTTGACGGCAGTTATGCGGGTGTTCTGGCATGGCTGAGTGACGCTGAAAATTATTGCGGTGAAACTATTGAAAACGGCTATGAAATGACCATTGCCGATTATACTACCGTAAACGGTGAACTTAATTCATGGTATGCAAAACCCGCAACCATGTACGCAATACGAAAAGATGTTGAAAATCCCCGTGAAGCCGCATTGTTGCTGGATTATCTTCTGAACAGTCACGAAATGGCAGGTTTTCAGAAACTTGAAAAGGGCGTACCTTTAAGTGCTTCGGCAAGAAATTATCTTGAAGAAAACGATATGCTGAACGGTATTCAGTACGATGCTTTTATCAAAATGCAGGAGTCAAAGGATAAACTGGAAATTATAAGTCCGTATTTTGAAAATGATACAATGATAGACGCCTTTATTGATTCATGCAATGAAGTGCTTTACGGTAAGTCAGATGAAACGGAACAGGGAAAAATTTTACTCAGAAACTTAACGGCAATACCCGAATAATTTATTTTAAATCCGCTGAAGTCTGGTCTTACGGCGGATTTTTAATTCAGAATCGGTCATGTAAAATGCACGTTATTCCTGCGGTAGACAACATAGTAAGAAACGTTTGCTTCTTCGTCGGTTATGGGAATTGTGATTCTTCCGTCAATTTCACTGCCGTAATAATTTCTTGCGAGGTCAGTCGTAAAACATGGCAGTGTTGATTCTCTTATAAGTTCCTTGAAAGCAAATTCG
>JAGAQS010000148.1 GCA_017622635.1 Ruminococcus sp.
CCTGCTGTTGAAAACTATGACTTTTAAGTATCTTTGTGATATAATAATATCAACGGGTTACCGTTGGTAACGGATAACTGTTTTTTCACAGAAAAAACAGTTATATAAAAATAAAATCCGTTGTTTTCTGAGGGGGCAGACGGGTCATTATACGACTCATGAAACGTGAAGTTATTTTCAGTGAAAAGAGTGCCGGAATACAGTGTATTCCGGTATTTCTTTTTGTAATAAAAAATCCGGTCATGGAAAACCGGATTTTCTTTATATGACTTACTTTATAACTCTTACTCTGATGATTCCGTCAATAGCCTTTATGTCGTTTACAACGGCATCTGTAACGTCGCCTATGACGTCCATCATGGTATATGCGAAATCTTTCTTGCTTGCGTTTACCATGTTTTCAATATTAAGACCCTCATCACCGACAGCCTTTGTTATTGAAGAAATAAGAGACGGTACATTCTTGTGGATAACACAGATTTTAGTACCTGTTGCGTTCATTGAAGCGTTGGGAAGATTTACACTGTTTCTGATATTGCCGTTTTCGATATAGTCAATAAGTTCGTTTGCAGCCATAACAGCACAGTTGTCTTCACTTTCGGGAGTGGACGCACCGAGATGAGGAAGAACTATTACATTTTCAACACCTAAAACAACATCGTCGGCAAAGTCAGTTACATACTTTGCAACCTTACCGTCAGCAATAGCCTTTACAACTGCCTCACTGTTGATGAGTTCACCTCTTGCGAGGTTGATGAGACGCACGCCGTCTTTCATCATGGCAATCTGTTCACTGTCGATTGTGTTCTTTGTCTGTGGAGTGTAGGGAACGTGAATAGAAATATAGTCACTGTTCTTGTAGATGTCGTTTATATCATTAGTAACCTTTACGGAAGAATCAAGAAGTACAGCGTTGTTTACAGAAAGGTAAGGGTCATAGCCGATAACTTTCATACCGAGAGCAACGGCAGTGTTTGCGATTTTACCACCGATAGCACCGAGACCGATAATACCGAGAGTCTTTCCGAGAATCTCAGGACCTGCAAATTTAGATTTACCGCCCTCTACAGTTTTCGGAGCGTCGGGAGTACCCTTGAGTGAAGCAGCCCATGCGGCAGCCTCAGTGATTTTTCTTGACGAAAGGAGTAAAGCACAAACGGCAAGTTCCTTTACGGCATTTGAGTTTGCACCCGGAGTATTGAAAACACAGATGCCCTCTTCTGCACAGCGTTCAACGGGAATATTGTTTACGCCTGCACCTGCTCTTGCAATTGCAAGAAGATTTTCACCAAACTGCATATCGTGCATTTTGGCACTTCTTACCATAATAGCGTCGGGATTTTCAACTGAATCGGAAACGGTATACTTGCTCTTGTCAAAAATATCCGTACCGATTGCAGAAATTTTATTCAGTGTCTGTATATTGTACATTGTAATAACCTCTTTTCAGATATTCGGGAATAATCAGGCATTTTCAGCTTCAAACTTCTTCATGAAGTCAACAAGCTTTTCAACACCCTCAACAGGCATAGCATTGTATATAGATGCTCTCATACCGCCTACAGTTCTGTGACCCTTGAGGTTTACAAAACCTGCTTCTGTAGCTTCTGCAACGAATTTCTTGTCAAGTTCGTCATTGCCTGTAACAAAAGGAACATTCATAAGTGAACGGTCTTCGGATGCGACAGTACCC
>JAGAQS010000017.1 GCA_017622635.1 Ruminococcus sp.
GTATGTCGGGGCAGAGGTGGTTTCTTGTGGGATTTACCTCGCTTGTGCTTGTTGCGGGAATTGTTGCAATGTTTGTTATGATGAAACGGTAGAAACTGGTTGATATTGCAATGGCTCTTTTTATTGCGGGAGGTATCGGAAATCTTATTGACCGTATACGTTTCGGGTACGTTGTCGATATGTTTGAAATAAAGCTTTTCAGGTTTGCAATTTTCAACTTTGCCGATATATGCATAACTATAGCGGAAGTACTTCTTCTGGTTTATGTAATATTCTTTTACCCGAAAGCTGAAAAGGCAAAAAAAGCCGAACAGGAGGCACAGGAAAATGCCTGATATAATTTGTCTTTCTGTCGGTGAGGAAAGTACGGGCGGAAGAATTGACAGGTATATTTCTGACAATACTGACAGTCTGACACGTTCGGCGGTGCAGGGACTTCTTGAAAAGGGCAATATTCTTGTGAACGGAAAAACCGTAAACAAGAATTACAGGCTGAAACTGAATGACAGTATTTCCGTTGAGATTCCCGAACCGCAGGTTATGGACGCTGTTCCCGAAAACATTCCGCTTGATATAGTCTATGAAGATGATGACCTGCTTGTTGTGAACAAACCGAAAGGCATGGTTGTACACCCTGCCCACGGCAATTATAACGGCACTCTCGTAAATGCTTTATTGTATCACTGCGGTGAAAGTCTTTCGGGAATAAACGGTGTAATCCGTCCCGGAATAGTTCACCGTATAGACAAGAACACAAGCGGACTGCTTATTGTTGCGAAGAATGACAAATCACACCTGCATCTTGCACAGCAGATTAAAGAACACAGTTTCACACGTGAATATGAGGCAGTGGCAACGGGTTATTTCAGGGAAACGTCAGGTACTATTGATGCACCTATAGGACGGCACAAAATTGACCGTAAAAAAATGTGTGTGACCACCGAAAATTCACGCAATGCCGTTACGCATTATTCCGTTATAAAACAGTACGGCGGATATGCTCATGTAAGACTTAGACTTGAAACGGGTCGTACTCATCAGATTCGTGTGCATCTCGCATATATCGGACACCCTGTACTCGGTGACGACGTTTACGGAAAACCATACAGGGATATTGACGGTCAGTGCCTGCACGCCCGTAAAATAGGCTTTATTCACCCGACTACAAACGAATATATGGAGTTTACAAGTGAACTGCCCGATTATTTCCGAAAAGTACTGAACAAAATTGAAAAGCAATAGGAATCTGTGATATGTTTAAATATTCTGAAATTCGTGAAGAAAATGAAAAAAAGGCAAGAGAATACGGTAAAGAAATCGTTGACTTGATTGCAGAAAAAAACTATGAAGGAGCATTTGCGGTTATCGATGATTTTGATAATGGCTGGACAAGAGAAGATTACAGCGAACTTGCTGAAATGATAGAAATGTATAAAGAGTATAATAATATGGAAATTTCATTGTATGATGATGCTGAAATACCTGATATAACTTATAAAGACGGCAGTAAATATGAGCGTGAATGTTTTATTCTTAATGAAGAAAATAATACTCTTTTCTATGATATTGACCTTTTGCCAAGTGATTTGACATTGATGCTTAAATTTGTTTATAACAATGGAATGTATGAAGTTGTTTTTTGTGATGTTCACCAGATGTAAATGCTCTTAAAGGAGGACTGCTGATTGTTTGAAGATATATCGAAAATTATTATTATGAGCGATATGGACGGTACACTTCTTACTTCGGATAAAAAGATAACCGACAAAGACCGTCTTGCTATAGAAAAGTTTATTTCACTCGGCGGAAAGTTTACTGTTTCTACGGGCAGAACTATAGAGGCGTTTGAACAGTATCGGAAAATGCTTGATTTGAGAATACCTGTTGTTTTATATAACGGCGGTGTGATTTATGACTATAATTCGGAAAAAATCATGTACACCGAATATCTGCCCGATGATGCAAGGGCAATAACAGAAGAACTTTCAGACGCTATGCAGGAAGCAGGCGGTGAAGTTCTCAAAATTGACAAGACCTATGTTTTCAGAAATAACTATTATCAGAAACTTCACACTGATTTGTGCGGAATATCCCCCGAATATACTGAACTTTCCGAAATTGACGGCAGTGAATGGCTGAAAGTCCTGTTTGCAATGTCGCCCGACGATATTCCGAAAATGGAAAAAATTATTTCCGAAAAAAATTACACTACGGTTGACTTTGTGAAATCTTCGGGAATTTTTATTGAGATGCTCCCGCATAATATAAGCAAGGGCTCTGCACTTGAAGAATACAGAAAACTTGACGGTATGAATGATTTTACGTTTGTTGCAATAGGCGATTTCGATAACGACATTGAAATGATTCAGTCTGCCGATTTGGGCGTTTGTCCTGCAAATGCAGAAGAATCGGTTAAAAAAATTTCAGATATTGTACTTTCGGAAACAAGCGACAGCGGTGCGGTTGCCGAACTTATTGAATATATAATTGAAAAATGCAGAATACGGCAATGCCGTTAAAATAAAATAACGCATGGAGGTTAATATGGACGTATCTATCAAAAAGGATTTGCAGAAAAAAGCCTGCAAAGTAAGAATGGGCGTTATTGAGGGTACTTATAACGCTAAATCGGGACACCCCGGCGGTTCGCTTTCTATCAGCGATACACTCACTTATCTCTATTACAACAAAATGAATGTTGACCCCAATGACCCCGAAAATCCCGACAGGAACAGACTTGTTCTTTCAAAGGGTCACACTGCCCCTGCACTTTATTCCGTTCTTGCACAGAAAGGTTATTTTCCCGAAGAAGAACTTAAATCACTCCGTCATATCGGTGCAATGTTACAGGGACACCCTTGTATTCATATAACAGGCGTTGATATGTCAAGCGGTTCGCTCGGTCAGGGAATTTCCGCAGCCTGTGGTATGGCTCTTGCAGGAAAACTTGACAACAAGTCATATAAAGTCTATGCAATTCTCGGAGACGGTGAAATTGAAGAAGGTCAGGTGTGGGAGGCTGCAATGTTTGCATCTCACTATAAACTCGGAAATCTTGTTGCTGTTGTTGATAATAACGGTTTACAGATTGACGGACCTATAACGGAAGTTTGTTCACCTGAACCGATTACGGACAAATTCGCAGCTTTCGGCTGGCACGTGATAACTATTGACGGACACGATTTTGACGACATTGACCGTGCTTTTACAGAGGCAGATACGGTAAACGACAAGCCTGTTGTTATTATTCAGAAGTCGGTAAAGGGCAAGGGCGTTTCGTTTATGGAAAATCAGGTAGGCTGGCACGGTACAGCTCCCAACAAGGAACAGTATGAGCAGGCTATGGCTGAACTCAACGCACAGTTAAAGGAATTGGAGGACTGATTAAATATGGCAGATGTAATTAAAAAGGCTACCAGAGAAAGCTACGGCGAAACTCTCAGGGATTTGGCAGAAGAATATAAAAATTTGATAGTTCTCGACGCAGACCTTGCGGCAGCTACCAAAACAGGCATTTTCAAGAAAGCATATCCCGGAAGATTCTTTGACTGCGGTATTGCGGAAGCCAATATGATGGGTGTTGCGGCAGGACTTGCAGCCTGCGGAAAAATTCCGTTTGCAAGTACTTTTGCAATGTTTGCGGCAGGACGTGCATTTGAGATTGTGAGAAACTCAATAGGTTATCCGCATCTTAATGTAAAAATCGGTGCTACACACGCAGGTATTTCAGTAGGTGAAGACGGTGCAACACATCAGTGCAATGAAGATATTGCCCTTATGCGTACAATTCCGGGAATGACAATTATAAATCCGTGTGACGACGTTGAAGCAAGAGCCGCTGTAAAAGCCGCACTTGATTTCAACGGCCCTGTATATATGCGTTTCGGCAGACTTGCCGTCCCCGTAATCAACAACAGAGAGACTTATAAGTTTGAACTCGGAAAAGGCGTTGTAATGAATGACGGTACTGATGTAACTATAGTTGCAACGGGTCTTATGGTAAACGAGGCACTTGAAGCCGCAAAGGTACTTGAAACAGAGGGTATTTCCGCAAGAGTCGTAAATATCCACACTATCAAACCGCTTGATAAGGAACTTATCTGTAAGTGTGCAAAGGAAACGGGCGTTATAGTTACGGCGGAAGAACACAGTGTTATCGGCGGACTGGGTTCGGCAGTTGCGGAAGCAGTAACGGAATGTTGTCCCGTACCTGTTGTAAAGATTGGTGTAAACGATGTATTCGGACATTCAGGTCCTGCCGTTGACCTGCTCAAAGAATTTGGACTGTCTGCCGAAAATATCGTGGAAAAGACAAAATATGCCGTTACACTCAAGTAATTGTGATGTATGAAACAGTATAAATAAAACAAGACAGACCTGCTAGGAAAAGCAGGTCTGTTTTTTTGTCAGGAAGATGAAAAATCGCAGAAAGTTCTTTACACCGACGGAAAATTGTGATATAATTTAGAGTAATTACAAAAAAGGAGAGATAAATTCTTATGAACAAAGGAAGTCAGCGACGAAAAAAAAGAAAATACAGGATTCGTTATGACCGTATTTTTGCGGTTCTGCTTGCACTTGTTGTAATGTGTGTGGTTGTAACTTCATGTGTAAAGGGAATGTTGAAAAAAGACGACGATTCTGTTACAAAAAAATCCGATAACAATATTAAAGTTGAAGAAACCACAACGGAAAATATTCCTGAAACAACGTCTGATGTTCTGACAACTACAGCCGAGAGTGTTTCTTCTGCAACAACGGCGGTTACAACAGAACCGTCAACAACGACAACAACAACGACTACCACCGCAACTACTACATCAACAACAACGACAACTACAACAACTACTACAAAACGTGCCGACGAACCGTTGCCAAAGGGTTATACAACAGTTCCCGTAAACAGTTCAGATGCATACAGTGGAAATCTTGTGGTTGTAAATTCAAATCATATATATCAGTTCCCTGCGGACGATACCGAAATTGTAACGCTTTATGACCACATAAGTACGGAATATTACAGCGTCAGCGATTTGGTTATAAGCCTTGACGCAGAAGTTATTGAACATCTTAACAGTCTTATGCAGGACTTTGCGGAAACTCAGTACAATACAGATATATTTATTATAGGCGGTTACCGTTCGGCAGAAGAACAGAATCAGAAGTATAATAACGGTACTTCCTATACTGTCGGTGGATTTTCGGATTATCATACGGGCAGGAGTTTTGACATGGGCGTTTTCCCGCAAGATGGTTCAAGTTCAGGGTATTATTCACCGACGGGTGTTTATTCTTGGATAGACGAACACGCCTCAGACTACGGTTTTGTATTGAGATATCCGGAGGGTAAGGAAAATATTACGGGTGAAAAGGCAAGAACACAGACATACCGTTATGTAGGTGTTCCGCATTCCACATACATGAAACAGAATAACCTCTGTCTTGAGGAGTATATTGAGAAAATTAAGTCATATACTACAAACAAACCTCTTGAAATTTCGTCGGGAACAGATTTATACAAAGTTTACTATGTTTCGGCTGATTATGACGATACAACTGATATCGGAGTACCGAAAAACAGTGAATACGAAATTTCGGGAAACAATGAGGACGGATTTATTGTTACCGTCAAAGTTAACTGACAAACAGAAAAAAATACGTATTTTTCTGAAACAATATGAACGGAGATAAATGTGAAAAAACTGACAATGCTTGTCTGTGCATTATTATGTGCAGTAACTCTTTCATCATGCGGAAATAATGACAGGGGAGACGGTACGGGGCATATGTATGATGTTTCCATTCTGGGAAATCCCGAAAGCCTTGACCCTCAGTATGCGACAGATTCGGCTTCAAATACTATTATAAAAAATTTATACAGCGGTCTTATGTCAACTGACAGCAACGGCAATATTATGTGCTGTAACGCTGAAAGTTATACCGTTTCCCCTGACGGTCTTGAATATACTTTTAACCTCAAAAATGACAACTACTGGTTTTTTGACGAAAACGACGACGATATAATTGACGACAATGAATATTTTCCCGTTACGGCAGGTGACTATGTTTTTGCTTTCCGCCGTATTCTTGACCCTGCTATGCAGTCACCGTATGCCGAAAGTTTTTCGTGTATAAGAAACGGCAGTAATATTATTTCGGGAAAGGCACTTCCCGAAACGGCAGGGGTAATTGCCGTTGATGATTATACACTGAATATTTCGCTTGATTATCCGTCAGCGGAATTTCTCGGTCTGCTTGCAACAAATCCGGCAATGCCGTGCAACAGGGATTTTTTCTATTCGACAAAAGGACGTTACGGACTTGACGACCGTTCTGTTATGTCAAACGGTTCATTTTTTGTGCGTCAGTGGTTTTATGACCCTTACGGAGTAAATAATATTCTTTACATGAAACGGAATGAGGCAAATCGTACCGAAACAAATGAAATATGCCCGTCTTTTCTGAATTTTACGATTGAGTCGAGTGAAGATGATATCCGCAGTATGTTCAAGGCAGAACAGATTGAATGTTTTACCACAATGAATACAGGCGGACTGAATTTAAATAAATATACAGTTAATTCGTCGCCTGCCGTAACACTCGGACTTATTTTCAACCCTGACGACGAATGTTATTCAAATATGAACATACGCAAAACACTTGCCCTTTCAATTGACAGAAAGGAAATTATCAAAGATACGGACAGCAGTGACGTTAAAGAGGCATACGGAATTATTCCGCCTGCCGTGAAACTTCTCGGAAGAAGTTACAGAGAACTTGTGGCGGACGAACAGTTTGAATTTTACAACATTGAAGAAGCAAAACGTTGTTTTGAGGTCGGAAAGGCTGAATTACAGACCGAATCTCTCGACGGTGCAAAAATACTTGTATGCAACGGTACGATAGACAGCAGTTATCTTCACAAACTTTCACAGAACTGGCAGGAACTTTTCGGTTTTTATATCGGTATAGAAGAAGTTACCCCGACAGAGTTCAGGCGTTGTATTGCGGAAAAAGACTATACAATTGCCCTTTATCCTCTCAATGCCGACTATGACAGCGGAATTTCCGTGATTGAACAGTTTGAAAAAAACGACTGCCTGAAATATTCGTCGGACGGCAGTGCGGTAACTGACAGAATAAGAAAATGTGCCGATATTTCAGAACTTGTTGACTGCTATTGTGCGGAAGAAAGCGGAATACTTGACAGTTACGTTTTTATACCGCTTTTCTATAAAAATTCATATCTGATTATGCAGGACGACAATGAAGATATAATTTATGATGCCTTTACAGGTTCGCTTGATTTCAAGTACGCTAAAAATTACAGCTGATAAAAAACAGGAACGGTAAAAATAATACTGTTCCTGCTTTTTTTCTATGAACTTTCGTTTTTTATTATTTTTCTGTATTCGGAGGGTGTACAGTTGCAGTGCTGTCGGAATTGTTTCATAAAATACGAATCACTGTCATATCCGCATTTTTCGGAAATTTCACTGATTGACAGGTCAGTGTTTTTCAGCAGTTCACAGGCGTAAAGTATACGGCTGTAGATAACGTCCTGACGGTATGTAGTTCCAAAAGCCTTATAATAAAGCCTGTGGAAATAGGTACGGCTTATAGCCATGTTGTAGCATATTTCGTCAACTGACCATTCTTTCATGGGTTCTTCAAATATCGCGTCCCTGAGTGCCTTGAATTCGGAATATTTTGTAATATCGGGAATATCGGGTTTTCCGTAAGCCATTTCGCCCATTGACACAAATATTATCTTTATTGAAAGTTCCATAAATTCATTGTAATTCCTGCCCTTTCGCAGAAATGCCGACTTCATTGATTTGAGTGTTGACGATATTGTGAAATCGTCTGTAATTTCAACGGGAGTATCAATCGGAATATTCATTGAAACCATGTATTGTCTGTCTGCTGATGAGGTCTGAAAATTTATACAATCGTATCTGAAAGGTGTATTTTTAAGGGGACGTATTTCCTGTCTGAATCCGTTGCTTATTATAACCGCTGAACTGTTTTTGAAAACTTTGTTTTCACCGTCGGATATAAACATCACGGGTGACCTGAAAAACATAAATGTGAAGTGTGAATTTCTTTCAATGACCGAATAACTTTTTTTACGGCAGTTAAGGTTTACGTTGTTTATTTTCATATGTTTACCCCCTCTGAAAAATATTACTATTATTATATCACAAAAAATTCATTTTCTCAATAAATTATATCATATCGGGAAAAAATTACATATTATATACAAAATGGTGAAATTATTATTATTTATATTGACTTTATTATATTTTTGTGATATTATTATATATACGGAAAATAAACCTTATACAAATATTTGTTTTTCACCCGAAAAGGAGGGGGTTCTTATGTCAGAGAACTTGAATAACATGAATAATAATGATAACTTCACGAATACCGTATCAGGTGTTGAACGTGTTTCAAAGAAAAAGGGCAAGAAAATTGCACTTATAAGCGGTATAACTGCCGTTGCACTTGTCGGCGGAAGTTTTGCGGCATACAATCTTTCTGATTTTGTAAAGAATCAGGTAAATCTCCGTGTGATGAAGCCCGAAAACTATTATGCATGGGTTACGGAAGAAAACTCAAAGAATTTTGCACAGTCCGCAAAAGAAAGCTATTCAAAGGCTTACGACAAAATGCAGAACGGACAGAACAGCAATGTATCTCTTAAATATACTGCAAGCGATGATTTCAGAAATTATGCACTCACTGAACTTCTCGGCGAAGATTATGCAAATTCCGACGACGAAGAGTCAAAGATGGTTACTGACATAATCAATAATATAAATGAAATCGCTGTAGGCGGTAATGCAGATGTAAAAGACAATGCAATTTCAGGTGGTTTCTTTGCATCTCTCAACGGTGAAAACCTTATAAGCGGTGACATTGCACTTGACTATGATAATTTTGATTACTTCCTGCGTGTTCCCGAACTTACTGAACAGTGGCTTTGTTTGTCTATGGGCGAACTGATGTCCGAAGATAATATGACAGCAATTGAAAATGTCATGAAAAATCCTACGGACTATCTTTCTCCCGAACAGCTTGAGGACATGATTATAAGATACAGCAATATCTGGAATGAATCCGTTGAAGATATTGAAGTTGAAAAGAAAGAATCCGTTGAAATCTGTGATATTACTGTTGATTATACTGTACTTTCCGTTGAACTCACAGAGAGTGACCTTGTGGACATTGCAGGAAAATTCATTGATGAAATGAAGAATGATGATGTACTTAAAAATATCGCAGTAAGTCTTGATGCGTGTACAGAAGAAGAATGGGTATCTGAACTTGACAGCATGCTTGAAGAACTTGAAAACGAAGATACTTCAAACAATGATGTAAAGCTTAACGTAAATACCTATGTTGACCCCAACGGCGATATCAGGGGTATGAGATTATTTGTCGAGGACGAGGGCGACATATTCTTTGCAATGGGCAAGGACGGTGATAATTTACGTGGTGAATTTTCCGTATCGGAAAGCAATGAAGATACTGTAATTGCTGAACTTTATGCAGACGAAAATGACGGCAAGTACAGCGGAAACATTGATTTTACCGTAAATGATTCAGGTGAAAGTGAAACGGTAAGCGTTGAGTTTACAGACTATGAAGTTGTAAATGAAGAAAACGGCTTCTTCAATGCCGATGTAACTCTTGTTATTCCCGACGTTGATCCGATTGCACTTGATTTCAGTTCAGACGGAAATTCACAGGATATCTCATACAACATCAACTTTGACGGCAAGGACTACGGAACAGTTACTCTCAGTATGTCAGCAAGTGACGGTGCAGATGTTTCAATACCGGGTAAAGACGGTTCATTCATAATTGACTACGCTATGGATTCAGCCCCCGAAATTTCCGACTATATCCCCGAAGAAAATATGAACAGTTTCATTTATAATATTCTGGTCAAGATTGGATTCAGTGAGGAAGTAGCGGCAGACGGTGCAGATGATATAACTTCTGAAATTTATTATGATTATGACGAAGATATAGACTGGGACGACCCTTATACTGAATTTGACTATGATGATTTTGACGAAGATTTCACATATGACGATATCGAAACCGAAGCCGATGAAGATGTATGGAATCCTGACGAAGAGGGTATGTTTTCAAGCGGTGACATTGAGGACACTGACAACGCAGTTGACGGTCAGGCACTTGACTGGGCAGAAATGCAGAAAGATGAAGAATATCAGGAAATGGTGGACGATATTATAGATAATGCCAATTCTTTGCGTGAATCCGTTGAATAATTAAAAAACGAACTGTCGTATATTTTAATGTGTACGGCAGTTTTTTTGTGTCGGTCTTGCATTTTACGACAAAAAAACGTATACTATATAAGTAGAGTTTTTTGTACAGGAGGGTAATTTATGATATATCTGCTTGAGGACGACGCAGGAATAAGAAATTTCGTTACATATGCACTCAACAACTCAGGCTTTGAAACGGAAAGTTTTGAACTGCCGTCGCTGTTCTGGAAAGCCATGCAGGAAAATAAACCCGATTTAATTCTGCTTGATATAATGCTTCCCGAAGAAGACGGACTTTCAATACTCCGCAAAATCCGTGCAAACGATGCAACGGCAAAACTTCCCGTTATAATGCTTACCGCAAAAAGTACCGAGTACGACAAAGTAGAGGGACTGGACAGCGGTGCGGACGATTATGTTTCAAAACCTTTCGGAATTATGGAACTTCTTTCACGTATTAAAGCACTTCTGCGACGTGCTACGGATACGGAACATGAAAAAAACAGTCTTTCGGCAGGCAGTCTTGTTATTTATCCGTCGAAACACGAAGTAATTGCAGACGGTACAAAAATAAGTCTTACCCTCAAAGAATATGAGTTACTGCTGTGGTTGGTCAGGAACAAGGGCGAGGTCTATTCACGTGATACACTGTTACAGAAAATATGGGGTTATGATTTTTCGGGTGAAAGCCGTACAGTTGATGTACATATAAGGACACTCCGTTCAAAATTAGGTAGTTGCGGTGAAATTATAAAGACCATTCGTGGAGTGGGGTATAAAGCGGAGGATACGGAAATTGACGAAAAAAATATTTAATGGTATAGTCGGAACGTCGGCGGTGACAAATGCAATAACACTGATTTTAGTTAACGTACTTGAAGTTAACGTTTTTATAAAGACGGGAATATTTTTTATATCTGTTCTGACTGCCGTTATCTTTGCACTTAGAATCTCAAAAAAGATAACACGTCCGCTTGTTGAAGTGAACCTCGACGACCCGAAAATAAATTATTCCGAAATAAATCCGCTTATCAACAAGATACGTATTCAGAAAGGAAAAATCAGCCGACAGAGTAATGAAGTAAGAAGCGGTCGTGAACAGCTCAGCCTTATAACCGAAAACATGAACGAGGGCATTGTTATTGCCGATACAAGAACAAATATACTTTCGTGTAATTCGGGTGCTTTAAGACTTCTCGGAGCGGAAAACGTCAGTGAGGGACAAAGCATATATATGCTGAATAATTCGGAGATTTTCCGCCATTGTATTCAGGACGCTATGGGCGGAAGAAATTCATGCTGTATTCTTAAAACAGAACAGGGCGACAGAGAAATTATAGCCAGTCCGTCAAATACTACGGATATGGTAAACGGTATAGTAGTATTTATTTTTGACGTTACGGAAAAACAACAGCTTGAAACAATGAGGCGTGAATTTACGTCCAACGTTTCCCATGAACTCAAAACACCTCTTACTACTATTTACGGTATATCCGATATGCTCGCCAACGGTATAGTAAAACCTGAGGACGTGGGACAGTTCGGGCAGAATATACGCAGTGAGGCGGAAAGGCTTATTATTCTTATCAACGATATTGTCTCACTCTCAAAGCTCGACGAAAATTCTGTGCCTTATGAAGATACCGAAACAGACCTTTACAGTCTTGCCGAAGAAGTTATCAAAAGACTACAGCGTGAAGCGTCGGAAAAAAATATCACCCTGTCCGTTGTTGGTGAACACGTTTCAATTATGGGCAACAGAACCGTCCTTGACGAAATAATATACAATCTCTGCGACAATGCCGTGAAGTACGGAAAAAACGGCGGTTTTGCAGAAGTTAAAGTTTCACATATCCCGAAAAAAGCACTTGTTACCGTCAGTGATAACGGTGTAGGAATACCGCCTGAACATATAAACAGGATATTTGAACGTTTTTACCGTGTTGATAAAAGTCATTCACGTCAGATAAAGGGAACGGGTCTGGGTCTTTCGATTGTGAAACACGGTGTTATTTATCATAACGGTACAATACGTGTTGACAGTACACTTGACAAAGGTTCTGTTTTTACAATTGAATTTCCTATAGAAAACAAAAAATAAAGCCGTTCATAAGAACGGCTTTTATATATTTATTTGACAAAAAGTTTTCTCATCATAACAAGGTCAAAAGAATCAATGGTTTTGTCACCGTTTAAGTCGGCTCTTGCACACTGTTCAGCAGTAAGAGGGGAAATGTCAAGAATATGTTTGTTAATCAGTACAAGGTCATTTACGGCAAGTTTTCCGTCATTGTCAATATCACCTGTAATTTCCTGTACTCCTGTTGATTTTGTCGCAAGGACTGCATAGTTTACACAGTATGCGGACTGACCGTTTGCACCGAGAGTAACTTTTTCACCTGCTTTTAATTCTTTTGAATAAAGGTTTAAAGTAAGTTCGTTTGAAGTGGTTATTGTGAGATTTGTTTTATTGTAATCTGAAAGCCATGCGGGGACGTTTTCAACTCTGCTGTCAAGTGCGATATAAAGCGTAATATCTTCACCTGCCGTGAAATCAGCGATATTTTCGGTTGAGTTTTTGGCATCACAGGCAGTCATGAGGATTTCGGCGTTGTTAAGATTTTTTGGCAGGTCGGCAATTGTGAAGTCACGGTCTCCGAAAATCAGTGAACCTATTTCAGCATTGCCCAATGACCAGCCCGACGGGTAAGCGGTGTCTGCAACTGTCACGTCCTTAAAGAAATTACTGCTTATTGCTACAGGATTTTTTGAAAAAACAAAACTGTCTGCATTGAGGAGATAACCCTCACCGCCCGTAAACTTGAGATATAAATTGTGTACGCCCTCAATGGTGTTTATATTGTAGGACAGATTCTGATAGTCGTTGAAATTTGAAGTACCTGCAAAATTAACAGTTGATACAACATTGTCAGGACTGTCAAGACATATTTCAATTTTTGAGGCGTTGCCCGAAATACGCATATTTATACTCTTTGCACCGTCTCCGAAATCTACTTTGCGGAACATAATATAATCGCCGTTTTCAACAAAACCTATATTCTGACCGCCCGACGCAGTATCTTCAACACGTACACCGTTTTGTTCGTAGAAACTTTCTGCTTCGATTGTTTCAAATGCAGAAATATTATTGTTTACACCCGAACTTGTTTCAGGTGAAAGCGTAACAACTCCCTCAGGGAAAGAATCAACAGTAAGGTCGTTTATATAATATTCAATGTTTGTATAGCCCTGACCGCAGTAGTCATCGTTAACGTCAGTCGGGTCATCAGGGTTCAGACCTCTTGCAAGTTCCCAGTCGTCGTCCATGCCGTCATTATCCTGTCAACGATAGTCTTTTTGGTAACGGCTTCGGGGTAAGTATAAGTCACGCCACATTCAATGTGGTATTTGTCAATATTTTCTTTGTTTGCGTCTGTGGCTTCGTCGTAAGATGCAGTACCTGACATATTGCCCGTACCTGTTCTTGTTTCCTCCGCACACTGCTGGTCAACGGCTGTTCTTTTTGTGGGTGCGATTCCGTTTCCTGCAAAGTTTATTACGTTTTCATATGAAGCCTCCGCACTCTCGCAGGTATCGGCAGTGGAAACGTTTTCACCGTTTACTACAGTTTGAAAAGACTTGTCACTTTTCAGAGTATCTTTTGTAACACCGTAAGTATCCGTGATGCTCTGTTTTATGCTGATACCGTTCCAGTTGTCAGAGGTAACAGTATCATATATTGTATTGTCCTTGTTGAGCATACGGTTGCCCTTGAGGAAAATACCGAAATTCTGTGGCTTTGTACTGCTGTCAACGTTTACATAGTGTTTTCCGCCTGTTGTACCGTTGCCCATTTTAAGCGTATTGTTTACATAGTTAAGATGACCGATAGTACCGTAAGCCGTCTGATAAGCCCAGTTGTATATTACGTTGTTGGTGAAATCAGCTGTTTCCGTACCCTCCACTTTACCTCTGAAATTACGTGAGACGTTGTGTATAATAAGATTGTGGTCAAAAGTGCTGTAGCCTTTTCCCATCATAAGACCGAAACCGTGCAGACCTTTTTTGTGACCGCCCCACGAGTCAGCAGGTCCTATAATTGAATACTGTACAGTATAGTATTCGTTGTTTGAATAAAGCCCCCACTGTTCGTCAGTAGTCCAGCTCATAGAACAGTGGTCTATGATTGAACTTGAACCCTTTGCACCGCCCCATGCGTCGTTACCTGAACTGGTAGCCATATAAGGACCTGGACGGGAACTTATATAACGACAGATAATATTGTCACCTGCCATACCCATTTTGTAGTTTTTGAGAGTTATTCCCGAACCGCCGGGGGCAGTCTGTCCTGCGATTGTTATATTTCCCTGACAGAGAATATTGCTTTTGAGTTCAATAGTACCGCTTACGTCAAAAACGACTATTCTGTTTGATTTGCTTACGGCATCACGGAAAGAGCCTGCTCCGCTGTCGTTGAGATTGGTCACGTGATACACTTCACCGCCACGTCCTCCCGTAGCGTATTTTCCGCCACCGACCGCACCCGGAAATGCAATAACGTTTGAAGCCGCTTTTGTTTTAAGGGGAACTTCTTCCGCAGGAACAATAATTCCCGTTGCAGAAAAAACAGTTATAAGACCTGTAAGGAAAGCAGTGAGTTTTTTAATTTTTCCGTTCATGAAAGTTTACCTCCCGATAATTATATTGATAATATTATACAATATATTTCAAAAGTTTTCAATAGATAACGGAATTTTTATATATTATTTTTTGTACGAATACCATTTTTCTATTGCCTGACTGTCAGCGTTCCTGAAATTTTCGTCTGTATTGTATGTGAGGATTTTTTTTATTTCTGTTCTGTCACCTGTAACAAGCCAGTCTGTAATATTATGGCAGAAGTGAACTATGTTGAAACGCATATCACCGCCTGTAATTATATCATTCAGTGTTCTTTCAACACTGTGCGGACTTTTTTCCGTCTGTACTGCTACAGCTTCAACAGCGTCAAACATAAGCCCCTGAACTGCATTGTCATTTTCAGCCTCTGAATTTGAAGATAATACGGTGTTGTGTTTACCGTTTGATTTTTCTATTTCGTTCAGTAATCTTATAAGTATATCTATTCTTTCACTTGTCGGGTTTGCCATAATAATTATTACTCCTTATTTTTATATTAAGTTTATTATATAATAAAATTACTGTAATGTCAATTGTATGAGAAAATATATTACAGAAATTCTTCTTTTTGCTTATGTTTCAGCATATATATTTACATAACCGCTGAAACAGTAAAGGAGGGATAACATAATGTTGAAACAACAACCTGAACAACGGGCGGTAATTCTCGGGCAGTACATAATAGAAAACAAATCAACAGTGCGTGCTGCCGCTAAAAAATTCGGCATTTCAAAAAGTACAGTGCATAAGGACGTGAGTGAACGTCTTAAAAAGGAAAATCCGTCACTCTATGCACAGGTTAAGGATATACTCGAAATAAATAAACAGGAGCGTCATATACGTGGCGGAATGGCTACAAAGCTAAAATATGAAAAAATAGCAGAAAGAAAAATGAAATATAAATATTAATGTGGAAGGACTGTCATGTAAAAAATGACAGTCTTTTTTGTACATATTTCACAACCTTGATTAAAACTGCTTGACAAAATTCGGGGGGGGGTGTACAATAAGTGTATAAAAAATATTGCACAAATATTTAAAAAATATATTTTGGAATTTAAGAACAGATTGAAATATATTTTATATATTCTTTATGTTTTTAAAATATAAATACGGAGGTATATACAATGGGATTATTTGACAAAATTTCCAAAACTGCACAGAACATTAGTCAGTCTGTCAGCAAGACAGCATCTAATGTGGGTTCAAGTGCAAATGTAGCAATTCAGGAACAGACAGAATTAACAGAACTGCGTTCACAGATTAATGTTATCAATCAGGAACTTGAAGTGGCATATACACAGATTGGTCGTAAATATGTGGAGTATGTTCTTGAAACAAGCGAAATGCCGGGAATTGACATTTCTGATATTCTCAAGATGATTGACCCCAAGATGTCCAAAAAATTGGATTTGGAAAAGCGTATTGTTCAGCTTGAAAAGGAAATCAAGCAAAAAGATATTCTCAGGGCAAAGGGAAAAGTTGAAGAAGAATTTCTTTCTGAAAAAGCTAAGCTTGACAAGGCTCTTGGTATGGAACTTCTTACACAAGAAGAGTATAATGAAAAGATTACAATTGCCAGAAAAAAGGTTGATAACTTTGAAGAAATTCGTCGTGTAGAGCAACAGGCTGAAATGGGACTTATTACAGCAGAGGAAAAGGCAGCTAAACTTAAGGCACTTCTTTCCTGAAAAAATTATGAACAAAAAGGACTGTCATTAAAAACGGCAGTCCTTTTGATATATATGAAAAGCAGTATTCTGATTTACACCCGATGTTCCGGAGCAATTCACGGGCGTAAATCAGCCACTCCAAAACAGCATATATCAAAAATCCCTGCTTACTTTATTTTATGCAGAAACTTGTGAAATGCAACAAAGAAATTTATGGTATTCTTACAATCTGTCATTTTTGTTATATTTCTGTAACTGAATGGAATATTTCCGTAAGCAAATCGGTGCTTTTTTGTTATTGCAATTTTCTTTCATAGGTATTATAATATAATTACAGCAATATTAAACATTGTAAAAAAGAAAATTTCACCTGCGTCCCACACACCGCAGGTACTTACACACACCTTTAAAAGAGAACTGTCGGATTTTCTTCGGCAGTTTTCTTTACATATACATATACATAAAATATAAGAATAACGGGTTAAATTATGAAAAATCTTGAACAAATAAAAGGTATTGACGAACTGCTGAAGAAACTTCCTGACGGGTATAAGTCTTTTTATCATTTCGGAACTATTGTAAGCCTTAATTACGGGAAAGAGTTCGACTATGAAAAAGCTTTTGATTATGTGGACTGTATAGACATGGTTCTGACTGACAGGGAACATAAATACAAAATAAATGTTAAACTGATTGATATTGTGGGGGAGATGAGTTTTGATATACTTAACGGTTTCTGGAGCGGTTTGGACATAATATATCATGAATCTTATGATTACAGACATTATGAATTTACGAGTTTTGAGCAGGATATTTGTTTTGATGTGTGGTGCAGAGATATTTCCGTAAAACTGGTGGAGGACTGACACAATGAAAAAAATCAGGAATATACTTTTTTGTCTGATATGTGTATTTATTATGACTTTTGGCTGTGGCTGTTTCGATAAGGTTGTTGACGGAATCCCCAGTGAGAACAATGTAGAGGGATTTAAATACAAAGGTCGGGAATATACATATACCAGTCTGTACATTGCAGATATGGACAAGAAACATATGGTTGTGGAGAAAGACCACCATTCAGATGTTTATTTTGTCGGTGACGAAAATAATCCCGATATAGTCATAGTTTCGGGGCGTGACAATACAAGCGTCTATAAAGCTGACGACTACGAAGTAAAAACGGGCGGAACTATTACAAAGGTTATCGTTGACCCTGATTACAGAGACCCGAATGATACTGTATTATATAATGAAAAAGATATTGACATGATAAACAGACTAATTTCTTTTGACGGAAAAACACAGACATATGAAATTGAAAATTTTTATACACACGGAAATGTACTGTCTTTTGAGTATGACGGTTGTCTTGCCGCTGACCCACAGATGAAATGCGGATATATAGCTGAAATCAATGATAAATGGATTTATGTAAGTCCTGAAAATCAGGAAAATATGAAAATATCAGACGATAAATCCGTTGTATTTGACGGTGTTGAAGTTAACGACGCTGAACTTATAAGCCGTATTGAAGAAAGTGACATATCAAAAGGACTGAACCGTTGATTAAAAAAATTGCCGGAAATATTTCCGACAATTCAGATATTATTATTTTTTCTTTTTGGTGAGCAGGAACATTCTCGCACTGTACGGCGGTATGTTCATATCAATGTGATTTTCGTTATATTTGAAATCGGTTTTGCCGTCGGGGGTGTGTCCGCTGTAAACCTGATTATCGGAGTCAAGAAGAAGTTTCACATTGTAACCCTCACCGACTGTAACGGAGTATTCCGACTGATACCAGTCTGAGAAGTTCATAACGGCGAGAATATCACCGTCCGCACTTTTTCTTCTTATCGCATATACACAGCGGTCTGTTGAGTTGCAGTCCTCCCACAGAAAATTAGTAGGGTCGTAATCATAATGGAGAGCGTTGTATTTGAGATAGATTTTGTTGAGAGTCTTTATATATTCACTGAAAGAATCGTGTATGGGGTATTTCAGCATATCCCAGTCCTGTTCACGTTTTTCGTCCCATTCACGAAGCTGACCTATTTCGTTGCCCATAAAGTTTAATTTTTTTCCGGGGTGAGCTATCATGAACATATAAAAGGCACGTGCCTGCGGGAATTTGTTTTCATAGTCACCATGCATTTTCTGTGCGATTGTTGCTTTTCCGTGGACAACTTCGTCATGTGAAAGGGGCAGGATAAACCTTTCATTGTAGAAATAGAGCATTGCAAAAGTCATTTTGTGATAGTTACCGCTTCTGTACATTGGTGAAGTCTGCATATATTCAAGTGAATCGTGCATCCAGCCGAGACACCACTTATAATCAAAGCCAAGTCCGCCTTCTGATACGGGTGCTGTAACTCTCGGATATGACGACGAATCTTCGGCAGAAATAATTGCCGACGGGTGACGTTCTTTAAGACCGATATTCATATTTTTAAGAAATTCTATTGAATTTCTGTTTTCGCCTCTGTGTTCGTTACCCTGCCAGTAAATCATGTTGCGGATAGCGTCCATTCTGAGACCGTCAAAATGGTACATATCGAGCCAGTAGTTAGCGGCGGACTGTATAAAAGTACGCACTTCACCTTTTGAGTTGTTGAAGTTTCTGCTTCCCCATTCGTTGTAGCCTGTGTCAAAGTCGGGAAATTCATAAAGATGTGTACCGTCGTATTCCGTGAGTGCATAGTGGTCAACGGCAAAATGCACGGGAACAAAGTCAACAATCACACCTATTCCGTGCTTGTGGCATTTGTCAACAAATTCCATAAGCTGTTTGGGCGTTCCATAACGTGACGTAGGTGCAAAGAATCCCGTAATCTGATAACCCCATGATTCGTCACTTGGGTGTTCACTTATGGGCATGAGTTCAATGAAATTGTAGCCGTATTCAAGGACGTATTCAATAAGCATATCCGCAATTTCGGAGTAATTGTACCAGCCGTCCTCATCATCTTTTTTTCTTTTGCTTTCAGGTTTTTTTCTCCATGAACCGAGATGAACTTCATATATATTCATGGGCTTGTCACGGCAGTCTGTACGCTGGTTCAGCCATTTTTCGTCATGGAATTTGTAGTTGTCAATTCTTCTTATAACTGAACAAGTTCCGGGACGCATTTCCATAGAATAGCCATAGGGGTCGCAGTGGTCGATAAAATTATTTTTTTTGTCATATATACGGTATTTATAACGCATACCCTCCTTTGCTTCGGGGCAGACTATTTCAAAGAATCTGCCGTCCTCAACTCTGTTCATGGGGATATCTTCCCATTCGCTGAAATCCCCCACGAGTGAAACCTTTGAAGCGTTCGGTGCGTAGGTTCTGAAAACATTGCCCTTTTTGGAGTAATGCACGCCGAGATATTCATAGGCATTGAATATTTCTCCTTTGTAAAATCCGTAAATATCCATTAAAAATCTCTCCGTTTCTGATTGACATTTCCGCATTATGCGAGTATAATATAATTATATGATGAAGTTCTGAAAATTTCAATAATCATTTTTCAACATAAGTCTGTTATGCGACGGCTGTCGCAAATTGTCTATTACAGGAGGGACGTTTATGGATTTAAGAGTGGAAAAAACCAAACGCAGTATTATAAATGCGTTTCTTAACCTGCGGTCACGCAAACCGCTTGAAAAAATCACCGTCAAGGAACTTGCCGAACTTGCACAGATAAACAAAGCAACTTTCTATCTGCACTATCATGATATATATGAACTGTCCGAATCGCTTGAAAAGGAAGTCATTGAGTCATCACTTCTTAATATCGAACACCCCGACGCTGTTTTTACGGATACAAAGGTATTTATAAGAGAACTTACAATATCAATTTCCGCAAATGAACAGCTTATCAAGACTCTTTTTGAGGGAAACAGAAGCGGACGTTTCATTGAACTTTTTGAAAACGGTTTAACCGAACTTATAAAAAAATCATATCCCGAATACAATCCGAGCATTGAGAGAAAAATGGTTATGACATATCTCATTCACGGCGGATATTATACTTATTTCAAATACTGTGAATACGGCATTGAACCCGTTCTCAGAATAATTGAAAAATGTACCGAAGCGGTTGTTGAACCGTATAAATAATTTTTGTTTTTTTAAATGAATATTTCGTTGCTGTGGGTGATATAATATTAATGGCTAAGGTAGCCGTATAACAAACGTAAGGAGATATTCAAAATGGAAAACAAGAAGAAAAATGACCACATCAAATGTACTGTTTCTCAGTGTCAGCACAACATGGTGACCGAAGACTACTGTTCACTCGGCTGTATATGCGTAGGCACTCACGAGGATAACCCGACCGTTCCCGAATGTACCGACTGTAATTCTTTCGTAAAGAGAACAGGCTGCTGTAACTGATTCCCTCTGCCCGAACACTGATTCGGGCTGTACATATTGTGCAAAATAAATAAAAGTTATCCTCAAATACAGTCAATACGGTAAAAATACGGCTTTGTACTTGCAATATCTCTGAAATTAATGTATAATTATAAATAAGAAACTATAATGAAACTTTCAGCAGTTTTTGAAAAATTTTTATCAGTATGCAAATCACCGGTTTTACAAGGATTTATTTTATTACTTAAAATTTTTTTCGGAAAGTTTCATGTTGTATTCTCTGACTTCTTGTTGATACATCTATGTTGCTTACAGATTAATTACAATCGTCAGGAGGCTTTAATTTATGAACGATAAAACAATGACATTTTCCGTGAACGAAGATAAGGAGAAAGAACTCAGGAAAAATCTTACGATTATTTATGACGCTCTGACACAGAAAGGCTATAATCCCATAAATCAGATTGTTGGCTATATTCTGTCGGAAGACCCTACTTACATAACAACCTATAACAATGCAAGAAATCTGATTCGTCATATTGACCGTGATGAACTTTTGCAGGTTCTGGTAAGTTCGTATCTTAATTCATGAAAAAATTTCCGTTTCACTGTACGGACAAGTGCGTAGGTACGGAAAAATAAGTTATAAAAAATAACGACAGCGTTACAGGCTGTCGTTTTTTGTCAGTCGAAAATAAGTTCAATTATAAATTCAAATGTAAATTCTATTATTTCACAGAAAAATTCAACGCTTTCGTCATGTGATTTTGATTTTCTTTTCTTCTTTTTTACCTTTTCTTTCTTTTTAAGACAGACTTTCATTTTGCACCTCCTGTGGATATTTTTACTTCTTATATTGTTATGATATACGGTTATAATACTACTGCGGAGGTAATCCGCAATTTTCAATAAGGAACTAAAAACCTATGATGAAAAAAGCGTTTCCCACTGTTGCAGTGCTGACGGCTGGTTTAATTCCGTGTACTTCCGTTTACGCCGTTGACAACACAAAAATCGGCTACGGACAGGGTACGGCGGTGGACAGTAAGAACCGTCCTACCGATGCACTTTCATTCAATGACCGTTTCAGCGATTATGATGCCTATGCAGTTTCGGGAGATGAAAAACGTATTATCATAACTTTTGACCAGGGTTATGAAAACGGCTACACTGAAAAAATTCTTGACACCCTCAAAGAAAAGAATGTAAAAGCGATTTTTTTCCTTACAGGTGACTATGCCAAAAAGGAAAAAGCTCTTGTACAGCGTATGATTGACGAAGGGCATATGCTCGGAAATCACGGTATGCGTCATGCAAGTCTGCCTACTCTTTCAAAAAGTCAGGCAGAGGAAGAAATTATGTCGCTTCATGATTTCGTCATGAACAACTACGGCTATCAGATGCAGTATTTCCGTTGTCCCTGCGGTGAGTATTCGGAGCAGGCACTTGAAACGGTTCAGAAATGCGGATATAAAACGTTATTCTGGAGTTTTGCCTATGTGGACTGGAAAACGGACAGTCAGCCCGACCCGTCCGCAAGTATAAAAAAGCTTGCCGACTCGGCACACGGCGGTGAAATACTGCTCCTGCACTCTGTATCATCTACAAATGCCGAAATTCTCGGTGAAGTTATTGACAACTTCAGGGAGCAGGGTTTCACAGTATAACACACACACAAACGGACGCATTTTTCAGGTGCGTCCGTATTTTTTATTTTTCTTCCGATACAGGCAGAGCCTTTGTTGTTTTTTCGGTATGATTTACAACAGTGTCGGCACTTATCTGTTTATCGGAATTTTTATTATTTGTACTTTTCTGAACTGTTTCGCCACAAGCCATATATGCGAACATTGTGGCGGAAAGTACGAGTGACATGAATTTCTGCATTTTATTTATCCTTACTGTACGGGTTCTTGATTTGTTTCAGGTTCAACAGGTTCTTCGGTCTGCGGAACTGTGTAGGTCTGTGATGATGATGACGAGATGTCGTCAAGGTCGATATTTACAAGCATACCGCTGTCACTGCCTGTAACTTTGGGCATTACACCGTTCCACTTCTGAATCTGTTCATAAACTATAACTTTTGCTGTGAGTGACTTTTCAAGAAGTTCGTTTGCATCTGCCTGAGCTTGTGCCTCTGCCATAATTGCCTCGGCTTCTGCGTTTGCAGCGATTACTTTTTTCTCTGCTTCAGCGTTTGCCACAACAATAGCCTGTTCCTGTTCTGTTTTTGTTTTTATGAGGTTCTGTTCCGCTACCTGTTTAGCCTCGATAGCGTTGTTAAATTCTTCCGAGAAATCAAAGTTTACTATATTGAACTTTTCTATGTATATACCATAATCTTTGAGTTTTCTTTCAAGTGCCTCTTTTACGTCGTCGGCGACCGTCTGACGTTCTGTTATAAGCTGTTCTGCGGTATAGTTTGCCGTTGCGGATTTGAAACATTCCTGTACTACTGGAGTTACAAGAATTGTCTGATAGTCAATACCAACGTTTTTGTACATATCGTCCGACTGTTCGGAAACAAGCCTGTAGTTTACAGCAAGTGTACTGCTTACCGTCTGCAAGTCCTTTGAAACTGCGGAAGCAGGTGTTTCATATACCTGAATCTTGTTGGACATATTTTCTACCGACTGAATAAACGGTATTTTGAAGTGAGCACCCTCCTGAAATGAAGTCTCCGAAACTTTTCCGAGTGTGAGGACTACACCTGTATTACCTGCGGGGACGATTGTGAGGGAAGATGCAACCAGAATAACTGCTGCAATACCTATTGCCACCCATTTTATTTTTTTGAAATTTCTTTTTACAGAACCGTCTCTGTTTAATTCGTGAATAATTGCCATAATAAAAAATCTCCTTATTGGCTCGGCAGACATTTCCGAAAGTGGAAAAGTCTGCGTCTGCCTGTGAACACACTTAAAAATGTGGATTATTTGTTTTTCATTTCGTCAAGGACTGTATTAAGTACCTTGTCCATTTCAGCTTTAAGGCATGAACTTCTGTAAGCCATAACCATTACAAACATGGCATTGTGAAGTTTATACTCATCGGAACGGATATGTATTTCATGGGCACATTGTTCAAGTTCACGGCTTATAAGTTTTTTTACCGAGTTTGTATCAAACGCCCGTTCGTCCTCAGCGGTAAAAATGATTCTGCACAGTATATTATACCATACATCATCATCTATTATGTCGTCGGAAGTGTCTTCAACGTCACCGTTTACGTACTCCATAAGCTTTGCAATATCTTCAAGTTTCATTGCGTTTCTTAGTATATTTATAAGAAGTATACGAAGTACCTGTTTACGTGAGTATTTTTTTCCCTGAGTGGAGGCAACCCAGCCCCTTTTTATCCAGTTCTGAATTGTTGAACCCGTAAGACCTGTAAGTTTTGACAGTTGGGAAAGCGTAAGACCGCCTGTAGCGTCGAGTACGGGAGAAACAATGGAAAAAGCTTCGTCTCTTGCCTGTTCGTTGAATTTTAGTGTTGTACCGGGAATATAGCGATTCATGTTCGTTGACTCCTTTGATGTGATGATATGATTATATCACAGGTTCGCATGAACCGCAAGCATCATCTTTTGATGATTCTGAACGTTTTCAGGTATTTTTTTGTATTTATCGTTAAAATACTCGTTTATTCTTAGTTTTTCACAAATATACGTATTCGGTTATCGTGTGTCAATCTTTTTTTGAAAAGCGGTTGAAATTTTTTGTAATTTGTGGTATACTTAAAAAGCAGATTCATTTAATGTATATTTCGGCATGGCTGTACGCCGTTCAAGAACAGTCACCGCTGATGCGGTTGGAGAAAAAATATGAATATTTCCGATTTTCTTATAACAATGGCACAGACCGCCGAAGTTGAACAGCCCGGACTTTTTCCGTTTCCTTTCAGCCTTCACCTCGGATTCTGCTGTATTGCACTGGTATTTTTCGTACTGAGGTTCATAAAGGAAAAACTGCCCTATCAGCTTATAATGGCGGTTGCAATACCTTTTTCACTGATAATATGGATTTCCAACAGTAAAACACTTTTTTATACCGTGGGAATAATAGAACTTGTTCTTATTGTTTCGGCGTTTGTGACTTCAATTGTATTCAAAAAGAAAGAACCCGTTCCCGAAACTGCTGAACCCGTACAGGAAACAGAACAGGAAGCAGATTCCGAAGAAAAGGAGTAATGTTATGAAAATAGCTGTTCTTGACTGGTACACAGTAAATATAAATAATGATATTCCCGTTTCTGTTCTTGAGGAACTTGGTGACGTTAAAATAATTCCTCTCACATCTCCTGAAGAAACTGCCGAAAATATAGGTGATGCAGAAATTGTACTTTGTAATAAAGTGATGATTACAAAAGAGGTTATGGACAGTTGTCCGAACATAAAATATATCGGACTTTTTGCAACGGGTTACAATAATGTTGATATAGAATATGCCACAAAAAAGGGAATTACCGTATGTAATGCGGGCTCGTATTCCACAGAAGCCGTTGCACAGCAGACTTTTGCATACATACTTGACCATTTCAATAAAATCAGGGATTACGATATTGCCGTTAAAAACGGTGAATGGGAAAATTTTCCGTCATTTTCGTATTTTCCGATTCCTACAGCTGAACTTTCGGGCAAGACACTTTCAATAGTGGGATACGGTTCTATAGGAAAGGCAGTCGCAGGAATAGGAAAAGCCTTTAATATGAACATTGTAATAAGTACAAGGACAAAGCCCGAAAACTGCCCGTATGAAGTGACGGATATTTATACAGCCGTTGAAAAAGCCGATGTACTTACTTTCCATTGTCCGCTTACCGAACAGACAAAGGGTATTATAAACGCTGAACTTATTTCAAAAATGAAGAAAACCGCCGTTCTGATAAATACGTCAAGGGGAGCGGTTGTCAATGAAAAAGACCTTGCCGACGCATTGAATAACGGTAAAATTTCGGCTGCATATCTGGACGTTCTGGAAAAAGAACCGATGTCGCCCGATACTCCGCTGAAAAATGCACGCAACTGTATAATAACACCACACACGGCGTGGTCGTCACTTGAAACAAGGAGCAGGCTTGTCGGAATCGTATGCGACAATATAAGAGCGTGGCAGAACGGTAAACCTGTAAATAAAGTAAACTGAAAGAAGATTTGACAATGAGAAATATTTCTGAAAAAAAGAGGATTGTAATAAAACTCGGTACCTCTACCCTTGCACACAAAACAGGCAAGCTTAATATAAGACGTATGACCAATCTTGTGCGTGTCATATCTGATTTGCACAATTCGGGACGTGAAATTATAATGGTATCTTCGGGAGCGGTCGGACTTGGTGCGGGAAAACTCGGTCTTGCCGAAAAACCTAAGGATACACGCATGAAACAGGCTGTTGCGGCGGTCGGACAGTGTGAACTTATGCATATATATGACGATATGTTTGAAAAGTACAGTGTCACAGTTGCACAGATTCTGCTTACAAAGACAATTATAAACAATCCCAGCCATTGCAGTAACTTTAAAAATACTGTTGAAAGCCTTATCGGTATGGGCGTTATTCCTATAATTAACGAAAACGATACTATCGCAATTGATGAGCTTGAACTGGAAATCGGTGAAAATGACTCACTTTCCGCACTTGTTGCAGACCTTGCAGATGCTGATTTGCTTCTGATTCTTTCGGATATTGATGCACTCTATGACGATGACCCAC
>JAGAQS010000149.1 GCA_017622635.1 Ruminococcus sp.
GCCTGAAGTCTTACAGATGTCTTTGAAGTAATAGCCGTTTGCACTGAGATATGAAAAAGGTTTTTCAACAAACGGGTATTCAAATTTTATTGACGGAACGGCAAAGATATATGCGAAGATTCCTATAAGAACGAAAAGGGTGTGATATTCGGAGTCAATGAAGTCGTTTATTGTAAGGGAATATTTTATTCCGAAATCAAACGGAGAATCAAAACGTACATAGTTATACCACATCTGAACCGAACCGAGAACAACAAACGGTATCAATGCACATAGTATATATTTTATTTTCCTGTTTTTCACTGTTTTTATACTTCCGTCTGTTTCGGTAACTTTTGAAGAATTTCTGAAACCTATTGCGTAATATACGCAGGCACATATTGAGTATACCGCAAGTGTGGGACGGCAAAGTACTGCTATTGCAAGAAACAGAGAGGCAAGTGTGACTTTTTTAAGTGAAATTTCACCTTTTCCGATTACTTCTGAGGATATCAGGAAGTAAGCACCGAGAGCCGTAAAGGCAAAACCTGATGATATTGATATTTCGTAGAAAAGAGGTCGTCCGACACTGTACCATATTCCGCAGGCTGTAAGAATAATTACAAGTCCTGCAATATAACAGCCTGACGGTATACGGCTGAACCAACGTTTTATTATTGCGTTGTATGTCATTGCGAGGAATATAAGACCGAGTACCGAGAAAATAAACACAGCGGCTTCCGTCGGGAAGAAACTGCCTGTTATAAGGTGATAGGGCAGAAAAAGCAGTATTACGGGTGCTATTCCGTAGTATGAGTAATATTTTCCCTTATAGAAAACATGGTCCCATTCTTCATCGTCGGTTACCGATTCACGTAGATATCTGTCATAAGGGTCATCTATTTCAAAAAGTTCCTTTACGGGTTCCTGTAACAGTGATACCTGACCGTTTTCAAAGGCTGTGACAAGTTCTTCTGAAATCTGGTTGCCACTTTTCTGAGAAAAATAATCTTTCGTATCATACGAAATTTTTTCGCACGTCATGCCGAATCCAATGAGAACAGCCGAAACGGTAATTATAAGTGACGCTATTTCACATAATTTCAGATTTTCTTTGTATGTTCTCTGCATGATTCCTGAAAATGCAATGGCATAAACAAGAGTTGAAACAATGATAATCAACATCATTCTTAAAACCGATATTTCAAACGGAATGGGTGTATTCAGTTCAATTGACGATATATCAAATATATCATAACTGTTTTTACCTGAGAAATTGAACTGAAGTGAACCGACTTTACCCGAAAGCAGAACGGTTGTATATTCCGTGCCTGAATTTGTTGTAACGACATTTGCATTTATTATTGAATTACGGTATAACGCCGATGTTTCGTCGGTTGCGTCAACACTGACCGAAAGGCTGTCAGCATTTGCATTTTCTATATTTATTTTTATTGTGCCGACTTTTTTGTTTATGTCTTTAAATTCAACTGTAGATGTATCTGTTCCCCTTACTTTTATATAATCCGTGGATTTTTCCGATTCGTCACTGACTGACGTTGAGTCCGATAAAGAAAGTGTCTGCTGTTCATAGTTTCCGAAAAATATTCTGTATGACGGAAACTGAAAGACAGTTATTTCAAGTATTGAGGCGACAAGAATTATTTTAGATACAAATTTAAGGGTACGTGACTGTATTTTTTGTTTTATTATATTACATACTTTTTCAAGAATGAGAACCGCTCCCGCAACGGCAAACATTCCGTGAAACATACCCGTGTCTATAATACCTGTTATATCTGATATTCCGAGAAGTGCCGTAAATATGGTACAGATATCCGCAAAAAGTATTTTTTTCTGTACAGGTGACGTTTTTTTGTCTGTTTCTTTACTGTCGTTTTCCGTTTCGGTCGGAGGGGGCATTGATTTTTTTGTGTCTGTCATAAAAATTACAGATGCAGAAATCATCATTATAATTACAATAAAAAACAGTAGTTTTATTAACATAGTGCTTTTCCTTTCGTTTACAAAATATATGGGACAACGTTCAGGCTGTCCCATATTTTTAGTTTTCTTTTTTGTTTAAACGTGCGGTTTCTTTCCTTATTTCAGGTGAACATGAATCACGCAGGGTTTTCCATGTTTCATAAGTACCGCCCGATTTTAGCATATCTTTTTCAAGTCTGTCAATTATACCGTCAGAACCCTCCGAACTGTAAAAATTTTCGCCCATTCCGTAGGCAAAATCAACAACGGGTGTTATTCTTGTCGGGTCTGTATATTCGTGAAGCAGGTCATACTGTTCGGAAGTAAGCTGACTGACTGTAACGCCCTTGTCGTTTGTCTGCGGAAGAAGTGCATACTCCTTTGCGGGTTTTCTGTATTCCCTCTGAGTTGCCGCAAATCTTTCACATTTTATATATGTTGCAACTGCGTGACCTTTCTGTGAATTTTTCACAAGCATTTTGGCATCAAAGTTACATACTATATAGTTTTCCTTTGTGTTTTTGTATTTCGGAAAAGGTACAGCCATGAAGTCCATATCGGGACATCTGACATTTGAAACGCCTATAGTCCAGAAAGGAGCGGCAAAGAAAAGTGTACCCTTTCCCGACGGAAAACTGTCATTTCTGTACGGTGAATAAAGTTGTTTGTTTGCTATTTCCTGCATAAACGTTTCGGCTTCTTTTATAGGAACGGTGTTTAAACTGTTCACAAGTCTTTCTTTTCTGTAGGTCACTATATTGAAACCCGTGGAATGTATAAGGGAATTACCTACAAATCCGTTTATTCCGTAACCGCCTGTATTGGTATGGAATGTTTCCATCATATCCATGAAAGCGTCCCAGTCCCATTCGCCCTCCTTGTAAAGTTCATATGGGTCGTCAAGCTTGTTTTCCTCCATCATCTTACGGCTGTAGGTAAGTACAACGGGGTCTGACAGTGAATAGGGTATAACATAATGACTGCCGTTGTATTCAAACTTATCAATAACATCTGACATATTGTCCCATATACTGCTGTTGATTTCAAGTGAATTGAAGTAAGGGTCAAGCGGTTCATACAGATTTTTACTTACTCCGTCGGGTAACGCACTGACATCATATTCAACCATATCAACTGCGTCGCCTGCCAGAATCATTGACGAAAGCTTTTCAAATCTTTCTTCAACAGATGTATGCACAAATTTTACTTTACCGCCGAAAACGTCCTCGAAAAGTGACAGTGCCACAGAACGCTCGTCTTTTTCCTGTGGGTTAAGGTCATAGTCTGAAAGCCATACTATTTCAGTACCCGATATATCGTCAGGTTCACTTATTTCGGGTTCTTCGCCTTCGGGAAGCATTGCTATCGGCTTGTCGTCTTTTTCAACTGACAGATTTCCTGTTACGTTTTTTCTACAGGAAACCGATGAAGTCATCACTGTTGTTACGGCAATGATTCCTGCAAGTGTTTTCTTTATATTTTTCATACGGAGGTCTCCTTTCATTGCTCATTACAGTTATTCCATACAGATTTATTCATTTTATTATACATTATATTTTGGTACTGTGTCAAGTATTTTGTAAAATCCTTATGTGATAATTTATACACATTTCAGTTTTTTAATATTGCCGTAAACAACGGTATATCCTTGCTTTACGGTCTTTGTCACCATACGGTGATAATGTATTTACGGTAAAAATATCGTTTTTTGAAAGAAATTTTCTGAAAAGACTTGATTTTTGCTGAAATGCGTGATATAATAGATATAAGGTAATAGTTAACCTCAAAGACCGGAAATCTCCGGTCTTTCGTTTATATTGGGACTATTGTGTAAATTGAGTGAAAGGAGAGAGATTACAGATGAAATTCAAAAAATTCGGTGCTACCGAACAGAAAGTATATGACCTTGTGAAACCGATAACGGACGAACTCGGTTATTATCTCTGGGACGTATGCTATGAAAAGGAAGGTGCGGTGTGGTATCTCCGCATATTTATTGACAGTGACGACGGTATAACAATTGAGGACTGCGAAAGGGCAAACGCTCCTATAAATGCAGTCATGGACGAAAAAGACCCCATTTCACAGGCTTATACTCTTGAAGTCGGTTCTGCCGGTCTTGAGAGGGAACTTGTCAAGGAAGAACATTTTGAAATATGCGAGGGTGATACGGTCAGAATCCGTTTCATAAGAAACGTTGACGGTGAAAAGGAAGTTACAGCGGTTCTTTCGGGTGCGGACAAAGACGGTGTTTCCATTGTTCTTGACGACGGAAGCAGAAAGACATTTCCGCTTTCCGATATTGCCTATGTAAAGCTTTATTTTGAATTTTAATCGGATTCACAGGTTTTTACAACCGTAATCAATGAAAATATTTTTATATACTGGAGGAATATACAGACATGAACATTAACAAGAGCTTTTTCGATGCACTTCAATCTCTCGGAGAGGAAAACAGCGTTGAAACTGACCTCCTCATCGAAAAAGTAAAGTCGGCAATGCTTAAAGCTGCAAGAAAGGCTTATCCGCACAGTGAAGAACGTATCAAGGTTGAAATCGACCCGTTGACCAAGAAGTTTGCGATGTATATCGAACAGGAAATCATTGACGATTATCCTATCGACGAAAACGAAATCAATATTGACGTTGCAAGAACCATTGACCCGTATGCTGTTGTAGGCGGTAAGATTCTGAAAGAAATTGATATTTCAAAACTCGGCAGAATGGCGGCACTTTCGGCAAAGCAGTCAATAAAGGGCGACCTCAGGGAAATTAACCGTGAACAGATGCTCAGCCGTTTTGAATCAAAGGAACATGAGTGTATTACGGCTAAAGTTTCTCAGATTGACCCCGGCAGAGGCACTGTTACTGTTGAATATGAGGGAACTGAACTATATCTTTTCAGAAATGAACAGATTCCCGGAGAAGTTCTTAAAGAGGGTTCGTCCGTAAAGGTATATGTAACCAGTATTATAGGAAAGACAAAAAAGCCTATTGTCAAGATTTCACGTACTCACAAAGACCTCGTAAAGAGACTTTTTGAACTTGAAGTCCCCGAAATATACGACGGAACGGTTGAAGTCAAGTCAATTTCAAGAGAAGCGGGTTCAAGAACAAAAATAGCCGTATGGTCAAGAGACCCGAATGTTGACGCAGTAGGTGCTTGTATAGGTACTGAACGTTCAAGAATAAAGGCTGTTGTGGAAGAACTCAACAACGAAAAAATAGATATTATTCCATGGAGTGAAGTACCTGAAAAGTTCATTGCAAAGGCACTTGCACCTGCGTCTGTTCTTAAAACGGTTATTACTTCCGAAGAAGAAAAGACCTGTACCGTTATAGTTCCGAACAATCAGCTTTCGCTTGCTATCGGAAACAAGGGTCAGAATGCAAAGCTTGCCGCAAAACTTACGGGATACAAAATTGACATAAAACCTCAGTTTGATACCGAAACAAACAAGGAAGCACCCGAACTCAGTCCCGATTTCAAAGTACCTGAACCGCAGGTTAAGGAAGAAACAGAGGAAAAGGAAACAACTGTTGAATCACCTGTTACGGAAGAATCAAAGACTGAAGAAAATAAAGAAGTTTCCGCAGAGACAGTTACTTCTGAAGAACCTGCTCCGAAAGAGGAATAATATATGAAACCGAAAAAAATTCCCATGAGAATGTGTCTGGGTTGCGGTGAGATGAAATCCAAAAAGGAACTTATACGTGTGGTCAAATCTTCCGAGGGTGAAATAAGTCTTGACTTTACAGGAAAAAAATCCGGCAGAGGTGCATATATATGCCGAAACGGTGAATGTTTTGACAAGGCAAGAAAGGCACGCAGGTTTGAAAAATCATTTTCATGCAGAATAGATGAAAGCATTTACGGGGTGATGGCAGATGAACTCGAAAAAAACAGCTAATCTGCTTACGATATGTCTGAAAGCAGGAAAAACAGTAAAGGGATTTGACAGTGTGTGCGATGCAGTGAAAAACGGTAATTCGTTCTGTGTACTGACTGCTTCCGACGCATCTGAAAAAACCGTCAAGGAAATTTCGTTTATATGCGGTAAATATTCCGTTCCGCTTTTCCGTACCGAACTTACAAAAGAGGAAATCGGTATTTTGTGCGGAAAGCTTACGGCGGTTATTGCCGTATGTGACAGGGGATTTGCAGACGGTTTTGCAAAAATTGTCAATACTTAATTACAGCAAAGACTGTATTGACATATATTTAAGATAAAACAGAATTGCCGTAAATTACGGCAGTTCAAAGCCCGACCGTATTGTATACGGCACAATTAACTGGAGGTATTTGAGCCTATGACGAAAAAAGTAAAACTCAGCGATGTTGCAAAGGACCTTAATGTTTCCGCACAGGAAATCATTGATTATTTTGCATCTAACGGCGATACTAAGAAAAAAGCTTCAACAGGTCTTACTGAAACTGAAATGAACCTCGTTCTTGAACATTATACAAAGATTCATGAAGTTGAATCTTTTGACGAATATTACAAATCAAAGAACGAAGAAAAGCCCGTTAAAAAAGAAGAACTTCAGAAACAGGACAGAAAAAATCCTGTCAGAAAGTCCGCACCTGCAAAGAAGAATGACAAAAAGCCTGAAACGGCAGAAAATACACCTGCAAAAAAGCAGAACGACGTAAAGCCTGTTCCGAAGAAACAGGAAGAAAAGAAGTCTGAACCCGTTGCCGAAACAAAACAGGCAGAAAAAAAGTCCGCTGAACAGCCTAAACCGAAGAACAAGAAGAATGACAGAAACAAACCGCAGGCTAAGGCTCAGGAAAGAGGCGAACGTTCAAAGCTTAACGTTTCGTTCAGTTCCGAAACGGCACAGACTTCCACTCAGAGAAGAACGGTTGACACAAGAGGAAGTTACGTTGACCTTGACAAATACAACGAACGTTATGAACAGATTGCACCTACAAACAAGCACAAGAATGACAATTATTCCTCAAAGAAACAGAAGATAAACCAGAAGTCCGCACAGAGAAACCGTCAGCAGTATTCCAGAAAGGAAACAGAAGCTGAAAAACTCAAAAGACTTGAACTCGAAAGAGCAAGAAAACAACAGCTTAAAGTTCTTATTCCCGACAACATAACGGTAAGTGAACTGGCTGCACGTCTTAAAGTTACCGCTACGGAAGTTATCAAGAAACTTATGGGTCTTGGTATCATGGCGACTATAAATCAGGAAATTGATTTTGATACAGCGTCACTCGTTGCGGAAGAACTCGGTGCAAAGGTTGAAAAGGAAGTAATCGTCACAATTGAAGAACGTCTTATAGACGACAGTGATGACGACGATACAAACCTTGAAGAACGTTGTCCTGTTGTTGTTGTAATGGGACACGTTGACCACGGTAAGACCTCCATTCTTGACAGAATCAGAAACGCACACGTTGCCGCAGGTGAGGCAGGCGGTATCACACAGCACATAGGTGCATATCAGGTAAAGGTAAACGGTCATGACATAACTTTCCTTGATACTCCGGGTCATGAAGCATTTACTTCCATGCGTGCAAGAGGTGCGAATATAACCGATATCGCTATACTTGTAGTTGCAGCGGACGACGGTATCATGCCACAGACTGTTGAATCAATCAACCATGCAAAAGCCGCAGGTGTTTCACTTATAGTTGCCATAAACAAAATGGATAAGGAGGGTGCAAACCCCGACCGTATCAAAGAAGAACTTACAAAGTATGATATTGTATGTGAGGAGTGGGGCGGTGACGTTATATGTGTACCCGTATCCGCAAAGACGGGCGAGGGTATTGACGAACTTCTTGAAAACGTTTTGCTTGTTGCGGAAGTAAAGGAACTAAAGGCAAATCCCGACAGACTTGCAAAGGGTACTGTTATTGAAGCACGTCTCGACAAGGGCAGAGGTCCTATAGCAACGCTTCTTGTTCAGAACGGTACATTAAAACAGGGTGACGTTATTATTGCGGGAACGTCAGTCGGCAGAGTAAGAGTCATGACTAACCATAAGGGCAGGACTGTTAAATCGGCAGGACCGTCAGTACCCGTTGAAATAACAGGACTTGCGGAAGTTCCCAGTGCCGGCGATATATTCAACGCAGTAGAGGACGAAAGACTTGCGAGGGAACTTGTTGAAAAGAGAAAGCATGAGGCTAAACAGGAACAGTTTAACGCTTACAGAAAAGTTACTCTTGACAATCTTTTCAGTCAGATTGCAGAGGGCGAAATAAAGGAACTTCCCATTATTGTAAAGGCAGATGTTCAGGGTTCTGTTGAAGCTGTCAAGCAGTCACTTGAAAAACTTTCAAACGACGAAGTGAGAGTAAGAGTCATTCACGGTGCTGTAGGTGCTGTAAAGGAAAGTGACGTTATGCTTGCTAATGCGTCAAACGCTATTATTGTAGGTTTCAACGTAAGACCCGACCCTGTGGCAGCTGAAAATGCACAGCGTGACGGTGTTGATATACGTCTTTACAGAATCATTTACGACGCTATTGAAGAAATCACCACAGCTATGAAGGGTATGCTTGCACCCAAATACAGAGAAGTTGAGCTCGGACGTGCCGAAGTGCGTCAGGTATACAAGATTTCAAATGTCGGAATGGTTGCAGGAAGTTATATTCTTAACGGTAAGGTTACAAGAGGTTGTCAGATACGTGTTGTACGTGACGGAATAATTATCGCCGACGACAAAATAGCAGGTCTCAAACGTTTCAAGGACGACGTTAAGGAAGTTGCCGAGGGTTATGAATGCGGTATCAGTCTTGAAAAGTTCAGCGACGTTAAAGAGGGCGATATATTCGAGGCATATATTGTTGAGGAATACCGTGAGGACTGATATAATTCAGATATGTATAAATCAGAGTGTATTTGCTTTTTACGGGTGAATACGCTCTGAAAAATACTTTTAAAAAATTTCTTAGGGGGACGGTCTTATGGACGGTATCAGAATGAGCAATGAAGATATGCTCAGATATTGTGATGAAGCTCTTGCATGGGAAGATTTCGGACCTGTGGATATATATTTCTTTGAGTCCGTCAAAAAAATTCTTCTCGGTGAATGCAGTGCAGAGGAAGAACCTGAAGAAAACAGAGAATTTGCGGATATAAAACGTCCTGTAACTTCGGCGGAACTTGAACCCGAATACAAGAATTTTCCTGATGTTTACTATAACAATGACAGTAAATCCGAAAAAAATGGTGCAGATGATGCGGAAGAATGTATTTCGGAGCAGGAGGCTTTCAGCAGTAGTATTTTCAGCAAGGGATTTTTTGTTATTGCTCCCGAAGGAAAAAGGTACAGAACGTCAAAACCGTCGGAAAAAAACGGTGAAAAAAAAGACGGCAACATAAGTTTTAAAGTAAAGATATAGTTACGGAAAGGAAAACAATGGCGAATTTTAAAAACAGCCGTATGGCAGAAGATATAAAAAGAGAAATGACGGCTATTCTGAGAGAACTCAAAGACCCACGCATTGACCCTATGCTTACTGTGGTAAGAGCCGATTTGTCGGGTGATATGTCCGTATGTAAGATATACGTTTCAAGTTTTCAGGGAATTGAAAGGACAAAGGAATCCGTTAAAGGTCTTACAAGTGCGTGCGGATTTATAAGACGTGAACTTTTTCACCGTCTGAAAATGCGTAAATCACCCGAACTTACTTTCATAGCCGACAATTCAATTGAAAGAAGTGCGGAAATCAGTAAAAAACTGAATGATTTGCTGAACTGATTATTTTTCAGGGGAAAGAGGTGTATTTAATATAATGTATATAGGATTCAGCGAGGCGGAAACTTTTCTCCGTAACTGTAAGGACGCTGTTATAATTACTCACCGCAATCCTGACGGTGACTGCATAGGTGCAGGTTTTGCCGTTAAAGACATTCTTGAACAACTCGGAATAAGAAGCCGTGTTGTATGTCATGACGTTTTTCCGAAACGTTATGATTTTCTTACGGAGAACGGGACAGGTGAGGAATTTGAACCGCAGTCAGTAATTGCCGTTGATATTGCAGATACTAAGCTTATGGGCAGATATGAAGAAATTTACGGCGATAAGGTTCAGCTGTGTATAGACCACCATATTTCAAACAGGAACTATGCCGAAAAAACTCTGCTCAGGTCAGACGCTTCTGCGGCGTGTGAAATAATATATGAACTTGCGGAATTTATGGGTCTTACCGTAACAAAACACTGTGCAATGTGTCTTTATACGGGAATAGCAACGGATTCGGGCTGTTTCAAATATGCCTGCACCACTCCGAAAACACATGAAATCGTTGCACGTATCATGAGAAGATATGACATTGATTTTGCAAGAATAAACAGATATATGTTTGATGTCAAGTCGGTCGGACGGGTAAAGCTTGAAAGCAGGCTGAATGAAATGCTTGAAACTTATCTTGACGGAAAACTCTGTATTATTGCCGTTACAAGAGATATGATGTCCGAGCTTGGTGTGAGTGACGATGAACTTGAAGGATTTGCACCGCTTACAATTCAGTATGAAAATGCTGAAGTTGGAATTTTTATACGTCAGCGTGCAGACGATTATAAATGTTCGTTCCGTTCGGCAGACAGCGTAAACGTTTCGGAAATATGCGAAACACTCGGCGGTGGAGGTCACGCAAAAGCGGCAGGCTGTAACGTTTCGGGAAATCTTGACGACATAAAAAAACAGCTTGTTGAGGCGGTTGAAAAAGCACTATGATGAACGGTATATTATGTGTAAACAAACCGCAGGATTTTACGTCATTTGACGTTGTGGCGAAACTTCGTGGCATACTCGGTATGAAACGTCTTGGTCATGCAGGTACGCTTGACCCTATGGCAACGGGTGTACTGCCTGTTTTTGTGGGAACTGCAACAAAGGCGTGCGACATAATGCCCGACAGTTCAAAGAGTTACGTTGCCGGTTTCCGTCTGGGACAGACTTCCGATACACAGGACGTTACGGGAAAAATTCTGACTTCTTCCGACAAGTCCGTATGTTATGATGATATATGTGCGGTTCTGCCTGATTTCATGGGGAAAATTATGCAGATACCGCCCATGTATTCGGCTGTACAGGTAAACGGCAAACGCCTTTACGATTTGGCACGGCAGGGACTTGAAGTTGAACGCAAGGCACGTGAAACGGAAATCAAAAATATCCGTATTTTAGAATATGACGGAAA
>JAGAQS010000018.1 GCA_017622635.1 Ruminococcus sp.
CAGGAGCTGACAAACAGGTATATGTGCGTCAGATTAATCAGGCGGACGGTGTACTTATTGAAGTTGAGGACACGGGCGACGGTGTAGAAGAAAGCAAGATAAAGCTTATATTCGACAAGTACTACCGTTCCGAAAATCACAAGAGGGAAGTTGTCGGAACGGGTCTCGGTCTTTCGATTGTAAAGGCTGTCCTGAAACTTCACGGCTACGACTACGGCGTAAGAAGTACACTCGGAAAGGGCTCTGTATTCTGGTTCAAAATAAATGACGTAAGCAAATCCTGAAAAATTTCTGTTATTTTTGAAACTTTCACAGAACTTTCACTTTAATATCATATAATCAACACACAGGGGTTGTATTATATAGATGCTGAAGGAGAAATCCTGAAGTTGTTTTTTCATGGTTGATGTAGTGCTTACCCCAGCACTGCATTACAAAATCCCCAATAATCCCTATATCATGGCAAATGAGCTTCCCTAACCGGAAGCCCATTTGTTTTTTACACGAAAAAAAGGAGGCTGACTGTTATGAAAGTTTCAATCTGTTCAAGAAAAGAAATTGAGGAAATTATAGATTCGGGAAATTTTCCTGAAAATACTGCCGTTATAAGCTATTATGACCCGAAAATAAAAAAAATCGACAAAGATTATTCTCATGTTGATTACAGCGGTGTGTGCGAAAACGTTTTTTACAGTGAACTTGATGACCTTGATTTAGAGGTTATTAAACGGAAAGGTCTTACATACAATAAATATTTCCCTGAAGCTGACAAAATTGCGGAATTTATATACAATGCCTATAATAACGGTATGGATATTATCTGTCAGTGTGAATACGGTCAGAGCCGCAGTGCAGGTACTGCCGCCGCTATAATGGAACACTTCTATAAAAGCGGTATATGGGTGTTTGCCGATTATAAACGTTATCCGAATCAGGTGGTGTTTCACAAGGTTTTTGAGGCACTCGAAAATTACAGAAAAAATAAATAAATAAATTTCCTGAAAATTATTGACATTTCCGAAGTTATAAGCTATAATATTAATATAACCTTATCAAGAGTGACGGAGGCAACAGGGCTGATGATGTCCGGCAACCTTCCGCTTAGGCGGAAAAGGTGCTAATTCCTGCGGTTTATCCGGCAGATGAGGATTTTTTCAGAAATCAGAGTATTCCGGAAACGGAATACTTTTATTTTTTTCAGGAGGAATGTTTTATGAATAAGTTTTTTTTCACTTCGGAATCAGTCACCGAGGGTCACCCCGACAAAATATGTGACCAGATTTCAGATGCTGTCCTTGATGCAATTCTTGAACAGGACAAGAACGGACGTGTTGCCTGTGAAACAGCTGTAACTACGGGTATGATACTCTGTATGGGCGAAATTTCCACAACCGCAAAAGTTGATATTCCAAAGATTGCCCGTCAGGTTGTCGCCGATATCGGTTATGACCGTGCAAAATACGGTTTTGACGCACACACCTGCTCCGTTCTCACAAGTATTGACGAACAGTCACCCGATATTGCAATGGGTGTAAATGAGGCTTTTGAGTACAGAGAGGAAAACTCTGAAAATGACGGTCTTTCAAACGGTGCAGGAGACCAGGGTATTATGTTCGGTTATGCC
>JAGAQS010000150.1 GCA_017622635.1 Ruminococcus sp.
CCGTTTGCACCCGTCTTTGCATAGAGTTCAAAAACGTCACAGTCCTCATTCTCAAAAAGCTTATGTTCAAGAAAATGTGCTATTCCCTCGGGAACAACAGTATATTCCTTGTCGTCACGCATCTTGAACATTGTATTTACAGAACCGTACTTCGTTCCGAAAAGTGCCTCGGTACTGCTGAAACCCTCCATTTCACATATATATATATCAAGACCGCTCCTGTGCTTTACGTGTATACAGCTGTCGCCCGTGCGTGAACTTGTAATAATTTCCTTTTCCATTATGCTTTCTCCTCCTTATCATACATAATATATATGCTGTCAAGATTAAGTGAGTCTGCCGTTTTAATTATATCTTCCTTTGTGATATTTTTGTATCTTTCAAATTTTTCCTGTGGTGTCAGTACTTCGCCGTCACAGAAACAGTCAAAATACCATGACGAATATGATGACGGAGTGTCACCGACTGCGGTAAGACTGTTGTCAATGCTTTTCAATGCACTGTCAAATTCCTCATCTGTGATATTTCCGTTTCTGATTTCGTCAAGCTGGTGAAGTATTTCATTCTTAGCCTTTTCTATGTTCTTTCTTTCAACGCCAACGTCAACCATGACTGTTCCCTTTGACTGAATAACCCTTCCTGCACAGTAATAACAAAGACTGAGTTTTTCACGTACATTCATGAAAAGTTTGGATACAGGCGTTTCGCCCCATATCGTATTAAGCATCTTGACGGCATACATATTTTCACAGTCAGTCTTGAAACTGAGAACCATTTTACACTGTCTTACGTCAAATTCCTCCGATTCGGTGACAACTTCATTTTTAAGTGTACTCGGATTTTTCAGTAAAGCCTTTTCGGGACTGCGTTCTATTTTTGCAAAGTTTTCACGGAACATCTCAGCAACAGACGGATTTTCCTCCGGTGCGACATAATGAATTTCTATAACTGCCGTCTTTAAAAGATTCATATAAGCAGAATATGCCTGTTCGGAAGTTACCGCTTCGGCAGTCTCCTTTGTGCCATAAACTGAACACTCGGCAGGTTCACCCCTGAAAGCCGTTTTTGTTGCCTGTGAAATCACATAGCCACGTTTGTTGTTTATTTCGGCTTCTATACGGTCAAGAAGTTCATTCTTTGTGATTCTGAAAGATTCTTCGTCAAATTTTCCGTCAATTGCGTTGGGCTTGAAAATACTGTCCCTTACAACCGAAAGCATTTCGCCCTCTATATCCTCACCGTCAATTGCGTAACGGTTCATAAGCCATGCCGAACTTATCCCCAGAATCTGCACATCTCCCCTTTTTCCCGAAAACGAACTAAGTGAAGCACCGTACAGAGAGGAAAGTTTTTCGTTAAGTTCGGAAAAAGTTTTAAGACTGCCGTTTGAATATGTTATAACGTCTGTTCCCGTAAGATTTGCAGCCGCCGTATCTTCGGAAAGTTTTGTGATAAAACGTACCGTAAGGCAGGCTGTTTTGAATTTTTTATCAATAACCGACGTAAAACCAATATTTTCGGCAAGTTCGGTTCTGTTATATTTCATTTTTTCTTACACTGCTACTCAAAATATGGACAAATATACCCATATTGAGAAAATTCCTGTTTCAGCCTGTATGCTTTTGACAGCGACAAGTCACCGTCTACTAACAAGTTCGTGTACAGTCCACAGGCGTAAATTCCCGTATAGC
>JAGAQS010000151.1 GCA_017622635.1 Ruminococcus sp.
AGAAATAATCCTGCGGACAAGTGGTTCTGGTCTGCCTGTGACACAACCTACAGTCTGATAAAGAGACGTTTATCAGATTTAGATTTTTTTCATACAATATACGACTTTCAGACGGTACTTATGAGGCAGTCGGAGAACATTTTAACAGCAATCCATACAAGGTTGAGTCAGATTGTTTAGTCCCGCATGGGAAAAGAAAACTTGATGTTGAACGCACTTTCGAGGGTGTTAAAAAGTTTCTGAAAGAAAACTACATTGAAGGCATTGTGTTCTGGCTTGACGGAAAACCGGTCTGCAAAATCAAACGTACAGACTTCGGCTTTGAGTGGAACGGCAAAGGGGGGTGATAGAATTGCTGAATCCTTATCAGTATGACAGGTTATATCGTATAGCAAGAAAAGATGGCTTTGACAAGTGCCAGGAAACATTGTATGATGCTTGCGAAAATGTCATAACTGCTATCGAGGGTGACAGTTATGATGAACTTGTAAAGAGCCTTGCTGGAATAGCTGTTGCATCTGAAAAAATCATCATTGCTCTTGATTCTGATTATCGAAAAAACTTCTATAAAGAAGTTGAAGAAGAAACACAAAAGCAGATAAAAGCAAGAAAAATAAATCGTTATGGAAAAAAGAAGGGTGAAAAAACGTGACAAAGCAGGAAGCAGCCATTATTGACCTCTATACAGGATTTGCAATGTTTGAGGGCGAAGATAGAAAATATGTCTATGATTATGCCAGTAAGCTGTTAGGCAGACCGATTTTTACACATGAATTTCTGACGCTTGAAGAAGTCCTGAAAGAAAGAGTAAAACCTGATTTCATAGAAATATGCAGGAATCTGGAATAATGACAGAATATAAAAATACGAATTTGAGGTGAGGTTTATGGAACATATAGTACAATTCGGCATAAGTATTGACGACAAAGCAATTGCTGACAGAATCGAGGCAAACGCTCAGAGAGAAATAACAAACAGATTGTACAAAGATGTTGAAGAGGCTATTTTCGGAAATTATCGTCATAGTCCATCAGAATTTTTCAGCAAGAAAATGGACGAATTCCTTGATGAAAACTGTGACAGGATTCTTGAAATAGCCGGTAAACGTCTGGCTGACAAGCTTGTGCTTACTAAGCGAGGAAAAGCAATACTGAATAAATATGAAAATCCAGAGGACTAAAAAACATGAAAATCCGAATCATAGGCGAAAAGTCCGAGATAGAAACTTTCTGTAAAAATCTTGAGAAAGCTTTTCTGGACATGACAAAAAGCAAACTGTATACTTCACGTGAAGGCAGTTATCATTGCTATATCAGTATTAACGATTCAGCGAAGGGAGGTGGAAGAAAATGAAATCAGAAATACTGTTCAGAGGAAAAACACCTTCGGGCAGATGGTTCTATGGTGACTTGTTCCGATTTAATGATACCCTCATGTCAATTGCTTATGTTGACAAGGATTATGAAAAACAAGAAGCAGACGTTGTCCCCGAAACTGTCGGAGCGTTCACAGGGTACAGAGCCTTGAACTATGAACGAATCTTCGAGGGCGATATTCTCAAAAGCCTTACTGGAAAATATATACTTGTAACAGATTCCGGTTATGGAAGCTGGACTTTCATAGACATTCAGGACGGTGAGTTCTGCAGAGGGATTAACGCTGAAATGCTGTCATGCTGTCAGATTATAGACAATATTCATGATAATCCCGACTTCGTGGAAACATATCAGATTCATTTCTGAAATAAACACTGATAGTCAGAAAGGAGTGAATAAAATGAAACGAGAGATAAAATTTCAGATTAAAGCACTGAAAAAACTTGGCAAGGGATTGAAAGTATATTATGATAAATCCGGCAGTTTGACATATCTTGTACCTGATGAGTGTAGAGCCGTACTTATTTACAAAAGAGATTTTTTTCTTGATACAGACCAGCTTTATCCAAATAATACTTTAGCAGATATGTTCAGACCTGAAAATCTTTCTGCCACATATAAACTGAAAATATCCGATGATATGAAAAAGACAAATTCAGTTACGGCATTGGCTCTTGTATGTGACCAATTCACTACATGGGTAAATGAGAAATGGTTTAAAGAACTTAAAGACAAATCGGCTTTAATCTATGCAAAAGATGAAAAATCACCGGTATATCTTGTACACAATAATATCATCTATGCGGTGATTATGCCAATAAACCTGAATGAAAAGGACTGAAAAAATGCTTAAACATCAGATGAAGTGTCCGACGTGTAAAAAACGTGCGTTTGACATATCGGCATTGCCGGATGTTCCACTTGTGGTGGAACTGAAATGCCCTAACTGTAAAAATATCGTGCGTGTATCATGCACGAAAAATAATTCAGACGTACCGAGCAACGGAGTTTAAAACTACCAAATAGCCGGACATCTTTTCAGAAATATTTCTGTAAGAGTGTCCGGCTGTTTATTTTTGGAGGTGAAAAAATGAAAATCAACATTACTGTTAATGTTCCTGAAGGAACGTCCATATTCAAACCGTTAAAAAGTGTTATAGAAGAGGTTAAGGAAATAAGGCAGGGATATCCAAATATTATAAACTCTGATGATGTTACGATTAATGTTATGCCGTCAAACTTCTTTAATACATCATTGGAAACAAATGTTTCAGATTTTATTGATAGTGTATCAAAAGAGTTGGACGACAGAATGCTTGTTTCTAAGATGATGAAGTCAGAGGGTGAAAACAAATGTACATAGAAACACTGCACGCTAAAAGCCTTGACGAACTTGACCGGCTTGTTGAAGAGTTCACAACGGACAGAATCATCTATAACATAAAATATCAACAACTGAATTTAGGGTGGGACATACATATATTCTATGATGATATACCGGAAGGGGGTGAAAATTTATGACTTTGTACGAAATTGACACCAAAATTTCAGAGTGCATAGACTGCGAAACCGGAGAAGTTCTTGACCTTGACAAGCTTTCAGGACTTGCTATGGAGCGTGAAATAAAACTTGAGGGTGTCGCTCTCTGGATAAAAAATCTTGAGGCAACCGCAAAAGCTATCAAGGCAGAACGTGATGTGCTGAAAGTCCGTGAGGAACAGGCGGAACACAAGGCACTTATGCTCCGTGAATGGCTGTCGGGGGCTTTGGACGGCGAAAAAATGGAAACTCCGAAAGTGAAAGTTTCCTATCGCAAATCGACAGCGGTTGAAGTTGATGACAGACTTCCGAAAAAATGGTGCAGTAAGAAAATTGTCTATACTCCAGACAAAGTCGCCATTAAAACAGCGATTCAGAACGGCAAGAAAATAGCCGGTGCGAAAATCGTCGAGAGACAGAATATTCAGATAAAGTGAGGTAAAAACTATGGCTTTTCAGAAAGTAACAAGGGAAAAAAGCAAGCTCAGACTTGCACTTGCAGGACCGTCGGGTGCTGGGAAAACACTGTCGGCACTGCTTCTGGCATACGGCATCACAAATGACTGGTCAAAAATCGCTCTTATTGACACCGAACACGGCAGAGCAAAATTTTATGCAAGTCGTTCAGACTTCGGCACGGGTGAATTTCTGTATCAGGAAATGACCGCACCGTATTCACCCGAAAAGTATATTGACATGGTCAAAGAGGGTGCGGAAGCTGTCGGTGAGGACGGTGTTGTTATCGTGGACAGTTTCAGTCATGCGTGGGACAACGAGGGTGGCGTGCTTGATATAAAGTCCTCAATTGCACAGAGACAGGGAAAAAATGACTATACGGCTTGGGACGAAGCAGGAAAAATTCAGAACAACTTGGTAAATTCAATTCTGTCGGTAAACTGTCATACTATCGTCACCATGAGGGCAAAAATGGCTTATGCTATGGAGCAGAACGACAAGGGCAAAATGATGCCCGTCAAGCTTGGACTTGCTCCCGTTCAGCGTGAGAACACTGAGTACGAGTTTGACATTGTGCTGAATATTGCCCGCAATCATATTGCGAGTGCTTCAAAGGATACGACTTTTCTTGATACATGGTCGGGAATTATAACATCTGAACTGGGTAAATCCCTGAAAGAATGGCTTGACGACGGCGTTGAACCCGAAACCTGCGAGGACTGCAAAAAGAAGATTTTACCGACCAAGCAGAAAACTATTCAGGAAATTGTTGACGGAAGTATGAAAACTTATGGCAGAAAAATGTGCTGGGCGTGTGTGATGAAGGAGTTTCAGAAACAAAAAGAGGGTTGATTGTAAACTTTTTGTTAATTTTTATCCTTATTCAATGACTTTTCGTTTAATAAGGTATTTTTTCTGACTGTTTATAGGAGGTGATTTTTTATTTTAAGAGATTATCAGAAATCACTTGTGCAAAGAGTACATGATAGTTTCAAGCGTGGCGTGAAGTCTGCTTGTATTGTTCTGCCGTGCGGTGGCGGTAAATCAGTCATTGTTGCGGAAATCGCCAAGAGAACTACCGAAAAACTCAACCGTGTACTGTTTCTTGTGCATCGGATAGAGTTGTGCGAGCAGATAGAACAGACGTTCAGGACATGGGGCGTGGACATGGATTTCTGTCAGATTATGATGGTTCAGACGGCTTGTCGGAGATTGAAAAAAATTCCCTGTCCGTCGCTGATTATAACCGACGAAACTCACCATTCCAAAAGCAACAGTTACAGAAAAATCTATGATTTTTTCCCTGATGCTTACCGTGTCGGCGTGACTGCAACGCCTGTCAGACTGGACGGCAGTGGGCTTGGTGACATATACGAAACCTTGATTGAGGGAGTTTCGGCAAAATGGCTTATAGAAAATAAATATCTTTCGCCGTATACATATTATGCTCCGACTGTTGCAGACCTTAACGGAATAAAAATTCATTGTGGAGAGTTTGAAACGAAATCAGCGGAAAACGTCCTTTTTAACCGTACTGTCTTTGGTAACGTCATAAGTCATTACCGCAAGCTTGCAGACGGAAAACAAGCTATTTGCTATTGTGTTTCGGTCAAACATTCGTCTGCAATGGCGGAAGAATTTCAGGCGAACGGGATTTCGGCGGTACATATCGACGGCACAACCCCTAAAGCCGAAAGACAGCGTATTATTGAGGATTTCAGGAACGGTAAAATAAAAATTCTATGCAACGTTGACCTGATTTCGGAGGGCTTTAACGTACCTGACTGTGAGTGTGCGATACTCCTCAGACCGACAAAATCCCTGACACTATACATTCAGCAGGCAATGCGGTGTATGCGGTATAAGCCCAGAAAATCTGCGGTTATAATTGACCATGTCGGTAACTATGCGAGATTCGGAATGCCCGACGCTGACCGTGAATGGACACTTGAAAGCCGTCCGAAAAAATCCCGTCAGCAAGCGGAAGAAGAAGTAAAAGTATTGCAGTGTCTGGAATGTTTCTATACTTTTCAGCCGGAAGATGATGTGAAAGTCTGTCCGAAATGCGGGTATGTTTTTCCGAAAAAAGAACGTACCCTCGAAACCAAAGACGGTGCAGAACTCAAAAATATAACCGGATTTGTACTTGAATATAGTGATTCTTCTGACCAGTGCAGAAATTACAACGATTTAGTCAGGTACGCAAAGAAACGTGGGTATAAAACGGGCTGGGCGTACTATCAGGCGAAACAAAGGGGATTTTTATGACAGAAGAGCATCTCATTCAGAATGAAATCCGTCTTGCATTGGCTGATACGTGCGTGATTTTTCGTGGAAACGTCGGTGCAGGTTATACAAAAGACGGACGGTATTTCAGTACAGGTTTACCAAAAGGATTCAGCGATTTATTCGGATTCAGAAAGTCCGACGGCAAGGCGGTTTTTATCGAAGTTAAGACACCAAAAGGCAGACCGTCGGCAGAACAGAAAAAATTCCTCGAAGCTATGCAGAAATACGGAGTTATTGCTGGTATATGCAGAAGTGCAGAAGAAGCATTAAATTTAATTAACGGAGGTAAATGAAATGGGATTTTCAACTAATTACGAAGACGTACAGGATTTTGACCTTATCCCGAAGGGTGAATATGAGGTCATTATTACTAAAATCGAGGAACGCACCACTCAGAATGGTGCAACAGGTCTTAACTTTACTCTCGTCATCAGAAACGACATGGAGCAGAAGTATCAGAACCGCTGTATTTTCCATACTCTGTGGAAGCGTAAAGAACCTACTCAGGCAGATATGCAGGTGCAGGAATACAGTTTCAAACAGATTATGCAGTTGGCTAA
>JAGAQS010000152.1 GCA_017622635.1 Ruminococcus sp.
GCATCAAGTTTCGGAACAGGTCAGCACCATACAACACGCCTCTGTCTTGAACTTCTTGAAAAAAGTCTCAGCGACGGCGACAGTGTTCTTGATATGGGGTGCGGAAGCGGTATACTTTCAATAGGGGCGGTTCTTCTCGGAGCAGGAAACGCCGTTGCAGTTGATATTGACGAAAATTCTGCGGTGACTGCGGCGGAAAATGCAGAGAAAAACCATATTCCGAATGAAAAGTATAAAACGTATTTCGGTAATATCCTCACCGACGAAAAACTTGCGGACAGGATAGACGCAAAGTATGATGTTATTACCGCAAATATCGTTGCAGACGTACTCATAGCAATGAAAAACCATTTTGCACGCTATCTCAGGGAAAACGGTGTACTTATCGTTTCGGGAATAATTACCGAACGTATGGACGAAGTTATTGATGCGATTGTATCGGCAGGTTTTGAAAAGACCGAAGTCAATACAAAAGAGGGTTGGGCAGCGGTAAAATTCGTAAAAATTTAAACCTAAGCCGACGGAAAACTACTGTTTTTCGTCGGCTTATTTTTTTATCATAATTATTACAGTTTTTTGTTGACAAAAATAAAAATTTGTGATAAAATATATATATCATGTTGTATGTGATGTATGCCTCTGAAAGAGGTTAAAATTATATGAACAAGGAGAATGATTTAATTGGCACTTTTTAAGAAAAAGAATCAGCAGGCTGAACCGGAAGAAAAAAATCCGGCAAAGGAAATCAAAACAAAAGTACTTGAATGTCTTAACGAAAAACTTAAAGGCAATCTTTATGATGATTGTGTAATTATGCCCAGAGGTTATACTATTGATGTTCAGATAGGCAGAAGTGAAGAACAGAACGGAGTAAAGCTTGTTCACGTTATATTTATCGTTAAAAACGATGATTTCGACGAACCGCTTATTGACCCCGTTGATGCTCAGGGTACTACAGACGACGAAGCCGTAAAAATGGCTGTTGAAATTTTCTACGGCGGTGTTTGGCACCCGATTGACCAGTCACTTTCAAAGAAAAACCCGATTCACATTTCTGTAAATTATCTCAGACAGCATTATGACTTTGATATGTACGCACAGTCAATTGTAAGAATCGGCATCAAGGAAAAACAGCCTGTGATGCTTATGAATTACATCAAGTCTGAAATTCCGAAGTATCTCGGTTCAAAAAAATATTACTGGGTAAGGGTTTACCTTTCAAAGTATAAGGACAGAAAAATTGTTGAAGTGCGTGTGAACGGTTCTGTATGTGCCGAACTTTCACGTTTCTATCAGGCTTACGTTGACGCATGGAACAGTGCAGATACTTTCATGTCTGAAAAACAGTATGCAATTTTTGTACAGCGTGAGGACGACCAAGCTCCCGAAGTTTACAAGAAAGAACATATCGTTGACTGTGCAAGAAAGTGCATTGAAATGATGGAAAACTGCAATTCACGTGATGAATATATGGAACTTGTAAAGAATCTTGAAGAAGTTGCAGGCGACAAGAATCTTGCATCTGAAATCAGAATCTTTATTCCTGAAATCCTTGCAAAGCTTACTCTCGGCTACACTGAGGGCGACAGTCTTTTCC
>JAGAQS010000019.1 GCA_017622635.1 Ruminococcus sp.
ATTCCATCACACCAGCATAAATTAAATATTTAAGAAACACAAGATAAAAAATCCGTTATGTTTACCAAGGTTAACAAAGAAATGAACTAAGGTATTGAAATTCGGTAGACATTTTGGTAGAAAAAACTAAAAACTCAGCAAAGATTTTCTACCAAAAGTCGTTAACAATCAAGTAAAACATTGGAATATAGGGTAAATCGCTGAATGTAGTGCAAGCAAACCTTGAAAGGAAAATCAAAAAACCTAAGAGGATTTTGAGTCCACTGCGTCTGCCATTCCGCCACTCCGGCATTGTCTGAAAAATCATTACTTTAACATTATACCACAGAAAAATATTAAAGTCAATAGTTTTTTGAAAATTTCTTCTGAAAAAATGCACCTGACATTTTTTATAACATCAGGTGCATCTATATTTTACACTGCAATTACATTTTTATTAAATTCGTCGGGTGTGATAAAGGTGGGAACCATTTCGTGCATTGCCTGAATAGCGGTCTGTTCGTCGTTTTCAAGGGCGGCGTCACGTAATTTTCTGAGTTTTTGCGGAAAACTGTCCTCGTCAATGTCAATCTGTCTGCCTATGAAGATAAGTTTGTTTTTTGTCTTTTGCAGACCCTCTTCATTCATAAGTAATTCTTCCCTGATTTTTTCACCGGGTCTGAGACCTGTAAATTCAATCTTTATGTCCTGATACGGTACTTTTCCATACATACGGATAAGGTTTTCGGCAAGTGATACTATTTTCACGGGTTTGCCCATGTCAAGCACAAATATTTCTCCGCCGTTTGCAATTGCCGCAGCCTCCATGACAAGACTGACAGCTTCGGGAATGGTCATAAAATAACGGATAATGTCGGGGTGAGTTACAGTCACGGGTTTACCCTGTTCAATCTGTCTTTTGAAAAGTGGGATAACAGAACCGTTTGAACCGAGAACGTTACCGAATCTTGTTGTAACAAATTCGGTCTTACCGTCGTGCTGTTGTGAGAGATACTGGACAATCATTTCACAGCATCTCTTTGATGCACCCATCACGTTTGTGGGATTTACTGCCTTGTCGGTGGAAATCATAACGAATTTTTCAACGTCGTGGAACTGTGCAAGCGTTGCAACGTTGAATGTACCGATAACGTTGTTTTTTATGGCTTCCATTGGCGAAACTTCCATAAGCGGTACGTGTTTGTGTGCAGCTGCATGAAAGACTATCTGTGGCTTGTATTTTTCAAGAATCTTGTTCATTCTGTTATAATCACGGACAGATGCAATAATTGTAACAAGATTAATTGAATTACCATATTCCATAATCAACTCCTGCTGGATTTCGTAGGCGTTGTTTTCGTAGATGTCAACAATAATAATCTGTTTCGGGTTGTAGCGTGTAATCTGTCTTACAAGTTCAGAACCGATAGAACCGCCACCGCCTGTTACCATACACTTTGTCTGATATAAAATTCTTGATATCCTTGTTGTCAAATGTTATGGGGTCACGTCCGAGCAGGTCCTCAACCTTTATGTTACGAATCTGATTGACAAGGTTTGGATTTTTTTCGTCAAAAATAAGAGAACTGATAAAAGGCAGAACCTTGACGGGAACTTTTATATTTGAACATATATTCAGAATACGCTTGCGTTCTTCTTCGGGGCATGACGGTATCGCAAATATAATCTGTTCTATTTCGTATTTATCGACAAAAGTTTCTATATCGTCGGTTGTTCCCACAACCATAACACCGTTTATTTTTTTGCCGATTTTTTCTTTTGAGTCGTCAATTATGCAGACGGGATTGAATACGGCGGTAGATGATTTGTTTTCGGGCATCTGTGAATTGTGAATCTCTTTTATCAGTGTTTCGCACGCTTTTCCCGCACCGACTATCATTG
>JAGAQS010000153.1 GCA_017622635.1 Ruminococcus sp.
GTTGTCGTTGGCGGCGGAAACTTCTGGCGTGGACGTTCAAGCGGTGCTATGGACAGAACACGTGCCGACCATATCGGTATGCTTGCAACTGCAATGAATGCACTTGCTCTTGCGGATTCTCTTGAAGCTCTCGGCTGTGTAGTACGTGTTCAGACGGCTATAGCCATGCAACAGGTGGCAGAGCCTTATATACGCAACAAAGCAGTTAATCATCTCAACAAGGGCAGGGTGGTTATTTTCGGCTGTGGAACGGGCAATCCTTTCTTTTCAACTGATACTGCGGCATCGCTCCGTGCGGCAGAAATCGAAGCCGATATTTTCCTGAAAGCCACTCTTGTTGACGGAGTTTACGACAAAGACCCACACAAGTACGAAGATGCAAAGAAATACAGCACACTTACTTTCAGTCAGGTTCTCAGCGAAGAGCTTGCCGTTATGGACAGTACTGCGGCTACAATGTGCCGTGACAACAAAATGAAAATGCTTGTATTCGACCTTTCACGTCCTGACAATATATACGATGCTGTTATGGGCAAAGAAGTGGGTACAATCGTTTCAGAAGACTAATTTTAACCGAAAGGAATAATATACAATGAAAGAACAGATGAACCTCGCAAAAGAAAAAATGAACAAGAGTCTGAACGCTCTCGGCAATGAATTTGCATCAATCCGTGCAGGACGTGCAAACCCTGCTGTACTCGACAAGGTTATGGTTGACTATTACGGTTCTCCCACACCTATAAACCAGATGGCAGCGGTTTCCGTTGCAGAAGCACGAATCCTTGTTGTTCAGCCTTGGGACAGGTCAACCCTCAAATCCATTGAAAAGGCAATTCTCGCTTCCGATATCGGAATAAATCCGACTAATGACGGCAGCGTTATCCGTCTTGTTTTCCCACAGCTTACGGAGGACAGACGTAAGGAACTTTGTAAGGATATAAAGAAGTACGGTGAAGAATGTAAAGTAACAATCCGTTCAATCAGACGTGACACAATGGACAAATTCAAGACAATGAAGAAAAATTCCGAAATCACTGAGGACGACCTCAAGGACTGTGAAAAGAAAGTACAGGATTTGACAGACAAATTCTGTGCGGAAGTTGACAAATCCGTTTCCGTCAAGGAAAAAGAAATCATGACAGTGTGATTTGTTATGGCGTTATTTGGTAAGAAAGATAAGGAAGAGCAGGCATTGCCGCCTGTTCTTCCACAGCACGTAGGCTTTATTATGGACGGCAACGGTCGGTGGGCTAAAAAAAGAGGTCTGCCCCGTTCGTTCGGACACCGTGAGGGTGCAAAGAATTTCAAGAAGATAGTCCGCTACTGTAAGGACATAGGACTTAAAAATATTTCGTTCTATGCTTTTTCAACTGAAAACTGGCAGAGACCTGCGGACGAAGTAAATACTATAATGGAGCTTTTCCGTGACTATATAGTTGATGTAAGAAACTTTTTAAGCGAAAATACACGAATGATTTTTCTTGGCGACAAGTCGGCATTCGACGAGGATTTACAGGAAAAAATGATTAAGTTTGAACAGGATACGGCACATTATACGGAAATGAATCTGATGATGGCTGTAAACTACGGCGGTCGTGACGAAATAGCACACGCTTCACATATACTTGCACAACAGGCACTTGACGGTAAAATAAAACCCGAAGATATAACAGAACAGTCAGTAGCCGATAATCTTTATACGGCAGGTTTTCCCGACGTTGATTTGCTGATACGTCCGAGCGGTGAATTGAGATTATCCAACTATCTGATATGGCAGTGTGCGTATGCGGAATATTACTTCACGGACGTTTTATGGCCTGATTTCAGTCCGAAAGAACTTGACAAGGCATTGATAGAATTTCAGAACAGAAACAGACGTTTCGGGGGTGTATGATGCTTACAAGAATTATTTCGGGAGCGGTCGGCGTTGTGATAATGGCGGTGGTACTGTACTTCCACGATACAATAGTACTGCCGATAGCAGTGGCATTTATAATAGCCGTCATGCTGTACGAACTGTTAAGAGCCGTAAATATGCATAAATGTACACCTGTTCTGATTGCGTCGGAAATCTGCGGTATAGTTACGCCGTTTATTCATGCGGTATCAGGAGTAACTTATACAGACTATGCAGGCGGTTCCAAATTACCTTACAGTGCAATAAAATTGGACATTGGTCTGATTAATTATTTTGTGTCATTTGCAGTAACGTTGCTGTGTGCATTTGTTATATTTGTTACGTGGCTGAAAAAGCACAAGGAAATCCGCTACGAACAGGTATTCTTTGTACTTGCCGTCATGATACTTGTACCGCAGGCTATGTCTGCAATTATACGTATTCATAATTTTAGTGAAAAAGAAGGTCTTTTCCTGCTCATAATGGGTCTTTGCGGTGCATGGATTGCCGACACGGGAGCGTATTTTTCGGGCGTTGCACTTGGGAAACACAAACTTTGTCCCGAAATCAGTCCGAAAAAGACTGTTGAAGGTTTTATAGGCGGTATCCTTACAACCGGTATTGTGTATGCTGTAGCTTTCTGTGTATATGCAGGTGGGTTTGATTTAAGAACCGCACTGTTTGCGTTTATCATGGGAGCAGTGTGTGCGGTTATCGGAACAGTAGGGGACTTGTCCGCATCAATGGTCAAAAGACAGATAGGTTTCAAGGACTACGGCACAATTATGCCCGGTCATGGCGGACTTATGGACAGGTTCGACAGCGTATTGTTCGTACTGCCGACATTCTACGCATTTATTGTAATATTTTCACTATTGTAAAAATTACGAAAGGAGACTAAACGTTATATTATACGGGCGGTCTCTTTTCGCATTTAATCAGGAAATTTTCATATAATTTTAATAATAAGGAGATATAATAATGAACAAGACAGTTTCTGTTTTAGGGTCAACAGGCTCTATCGGTACGCAGTCGCTGGAAGTCTGTGAAAAGCACGGTTTCAGGGTTTACGGACTTTCGGCAAACAATAACATTGACCTGCTTGAACAGCAGACAAGAAAATTCAGTCCCGAATATGTGTGTATAGGTAATGAGGAAAAATATTCGGAACTTAAACAGCGTCTTTCAGATACGGGCGTAAAAGTTCTGTGTGGTATGGAGGGACTTTGTACAATAGCATCTTTGGAACAGAATGACATTGTGTTAAATTCAGTTGTGGGAATGGTCGGACTTCTGCCCACTCTCACCGCAATAAACGCAGGTAAAGACGTTGCACTTGCAAACAAGGAAACACTTGTCGCAGGTGGTCAGTTGGTAATGTCCTCCGCAAAAGAAAAAGGCGTGACGATATATCCCGTTGACAGTGAACATTCGGCTATTTTCCAGTGTTTGCAGGGAAACAAGAGGGAACAGTTGAGCAAAATTATTCTTACAGCGTCGGGAGGACCTTTTTTCAAAAAGACTTATGATGATTTGAAGAAAGTCACAAAAGCAGATGCACTTAAACACCCTAACTGGAGTATGGGAAATAAAATAACTATTGATTCGGCTACACTCATGAACAAGGGGCTTGAATTTATAGAGGCGAAGTGGCTTTTCGACCTTACACCCGAACAGATTGAAATTGTCGTGCATCGTCAGAGCGTTGTACATTCTGCCGTTGAATACAACGACTATTCTGTTATTGCACAGCTCGGTGTGCCTGATATGAAAATACCGATTCAGTACGCCCTGCTTTATCCCAACCGTCTTGAATGTCCGACAAAACGTCTTTCACTTACGGATTACGGCAGTCTTACTTTTGAAAAACCTGACTATGAGACTTTCAAGTGTCTTTCGTCAGCAATAAAGGCGATTAAACTCGGCGGTGCATATCCGTGTTTAGTCAACTCGGCAAACGAAGAAGCGGTTAAAGCGTTCCTCAACGACGAAATACCGTTCATTGAAATCGGTGAAATTGTATCGTCAGTTATTAAGAAGTTCGCACCTGCTCAGATAAACAGCTATGAAGATATTGTCAGAGCCGATATTTCAGCGAGAGAGTACGTCCGTAATATTATAGATAAATAATCATTCTGAAAGGAGATATTACAAAATGGGCATAATTATTGCAATAATCATTTTCGGACTTA
>JAGAQS010000154.1 GCA_017622635.1 Ruminococcus sp.
CCTGTGAAATACAGAGACTTTTACAAAGTTCGTCGAGTGAATTGTATTCGTCCCTTAGCATAGTGTTTATGTAACTGAGAAGTATTGCGGGGTCACTGGGTATATTCATATATTATTCTCCTTTTCGTAATCTCTAAAATAACTATACAATAATTATCGTACTTTGTCAATGAAATATGGAAAATACGATATGTGAATTTTTTGTAAATTGAATATATAATATATAATTAAAAAATCCGTTACGGTAAACTGTTTTTTACTGCCGATTATATTTTGTGAAATATGCACTAAAATTACCTGCCTATTTAGTTTAAATCAGAAATAGAATTTTTTTATATAATATGTTATAATGAAAATAGTGTATTATAATATCTTGTATTATATTGCAACAAGAAATTTTTAAGGAGGTTCATTTAATGGATTCAGTTAAATCAACTGTCAGTTTCAAGGGTACTCCCGAACAGGAAACGGAACTTCTTGATTTTATCAGGGAGAAAAAGGACGATAAGGGTTCTCTTATGCCTATTCTCCAGAAAGCTCAGGAAATTTACGGCTATCTGCCGATTGAGGTTCAGAAGATTATTTCCGACAATACGGGTATTCCGCTTGAAAAAATATACGGTGTGGTTACTTTTTATGCACAGTTTTCTCTTTATCCGAAGGGTGAATATACAATTTCCGTATGTCTCGGTACAGCCTGCTATGTAAAAGGTTCAGGCGAAATTTTTGACAAGCTTCAGGAAATGCTCGGTATTTCGGGCGGAGAATGTACGGAGGACGGCAAATTCTCACTTGAGGCGTGCCGTTGCATAGGTGCGTGCGGACTTGCCCCCGTTCTCACTGTAAACGAAGACGTTTACGGTCGTCTTACAGTTGACGATGTTGACAAAATTATTGCAAAATACGCTTAATTCAGGAGGTTGATTTATGAAAAATCTTGAGGAACTCAAGAACGTCAGGGAAAAAATGGAGGGCGAAGTGGCTCTCCGTACACATGGCAACGCTTCTTCAAAATATGAGAAACACATTCTTGTTTGTGGCGGTACAGGCTGTACTTCTTCAGGCTCTCCGAAAATCATAGAAAAACTTGAAAGTGAACTCGCCGAAAAAGGTCTCACTGAAAAAGTTCAGGTTGTAAAGACAGGTTGTTTCGGACTCTGCGAACTCGGTCCGATTATGATTGTATATCCTGAGGGCACTTTTTACTCACGTGTTAATATAGACGAAATACCAAGAATTGTTGATGAACATATTATCGGCGGTAAACCCGTAAAGGAATTTCTCTACAGTGAAACGGTTGACGGTGACAATATAAAGTCACTTGACGAAACATCTTTCTATAAAAAACAGAAACGTATAGCACTCAGAAACTGCGGTGTTATAAATCCCGAAGATATAAACGAATACATAGGCAGGGACGGTTATAAGGCTCTCGGTAAAGTCCTTACAGAAATGACACCGGAAGAAGTAATTCAGGTTGTTCTCGACAGCGGTATAAGAGGACGTGGCGGAGCAGGTTTCCCGACAGGTCTTAAATGGAGACTTGCAAGAACCATAGTTCCCGACGCTGATATAAAATACGTCTGCTGTAATGCCGACGAGGGCGACCCC
>JAGAQS010000155.1 GCA_017622635.1 Ruminococcus sp.
CCGTATATGCACTTTTCCAGTATGAATTTCTGGAGGACGGTACTGTTGCTTTGGGCGACGCTCTCACACAGATGACCGGAATGGAAGTTACAGGTATTACATGGGGCGTTATCGGTGAAAATCAGATAGAAGTCGTAAACGCTGAACAGCAGACAGCAAATGTTTTCACGCTTGAAGGTGACTATCTCATTTCAGAAGAACAGGGTCAGGTTGCCTATATTGCAAAGGTTGATGAGTTCACACCTTTTGACCTTGAAGAATTTATGAACAGCTTTGAACTCGGTGAAGAAACTACAGGTGATACAGAAACAGCTTCCGACAGTGAAACCGAAATCCCTGAACCCTCAGAGACAGAGGAAGAAACTGTTGCTGAATAATAAAGAGGTAAATTCATTATGAAAAAGTTAATTGCACTTTTGATTGTCTGTACGTCCGTAATGTGTATGTTTGCATCATGCAGTGACGAGGAAAAGGAAAGTTCTGTTTCAGGTGAATCGTCTGTTTCGGAAGAATCAGCCGAAGAAGAAACAACAACCGAAGAAACAGCCGTTTCCGAAGATGCGGAAGAAATTGAATTGCTGACAGAACCCGAAACACATGAATATATTGATGCAGACCCGACTGCTTTTATCGGCAAGTGGGAATGTGAGAAGATTGTGGCTGACGGTGAAGAAATGACCGACCTGATGGGCATACCGATTTATGCGTCATATCAGTACGATATTAGGGACGACGGTACGGCAGGTCTTTCCGAATCACTTATGGCAATAATGACAGAAGCCGACGCCATTGAATATACGTGGGGTCTGATAAGTGAAGAAGAAATTGAAATAGCAGGCAATAACGGCTCTGTTATACAGTTTACACTTGACGGCGATTATCTTGTAAGTAAAATGTCCGACCAAAATACAGAAGTTTATCTTAAAAAGGTCGATGAGTTTACGGAGTTTGATTTTCAGGATTATATAGATAATTACGAAGCACCGGCTTATGAGCTGACACCTGTTCAGACCGATGCTGAGGGAAATATTATCGAATCCACAGAAACAACCACAGCAGAATAATTAAAAAAATATCGGGTGAACATTGATTTGTCCACCCGTTTTTTTTGTTTTCAGTTTTTGTCGAAGTGCCACGAATAGTCAAGCATTTCAGGGGTATAGTCCCTGAGTTTTTCAAGGAGGGGAAGAACGTCTTTTTTAGCTGATTCGAGGTCATGTTCAAGATAGTTTCCGCACTCAATCGGTGAATATCCCGGAATTTCCCCCTCAAATTCCGAAATATATTTGTATGCGTCACGGACAAGGTTTATAGCGTCACTGTGCGACATACCCCTTGTGAGAAGATAAAAGCCCGTTCTGCAACCCATAGGACCTACATATATAATATTTTTGCCGAATGCCGAACTTCTTGCATAAGTTGCAAAAATATGTTCAATCGTATGGAGTGACGGGTTTGATATGTAGACACCTCCGTTTGGCTTTACCATTCTTATATCATAAGTCACAACATCATCATCAATTCTTGATATGTACATACCGACACCGAATTTTGTGTGGTCAACCTGAAAGCTTGCTATTTTTTCCATAATATTTCAACTCCGTTTCATTAATTTTTTTATATCATCGGGCAATTCCGATTTTACCGTAATAATTTCCTTTGTAACAGGTTCAGTGAAAGTAATTATACCGCAGTGGAGAGCCTGTCTCTGAATGTCGTCACGTTTACCGCCGTACAAATCATCACCTGCGAGAGAGTGTCCGATATGGGAAAAATGTACTCTTATCTGGTGAGTACGTCCTGTTTCAAGATGTATTTCAAGAAGTGAATATTTTTCATTGAAATCAATTCTTTTATAGTGGGTCACTGCATTTCTGCCGTCCTCACGTACACACCTTAATATTATGGACTCTTTTTCACGTGCAATCGGTGCGTCTATAGTTCCCGATTCGTCCGTAATGCCGTGTACAACTGCAAAATAAACTTTTCTGCAACAGTTTTGCAGAAGATTTGCGGAATATGCGTTTTTTGCCACGACACAAAGACCCGAAGTGTCACGGTCAAGGCGGTTTACGGGACGGAAAGTCATATCGGGATAAAGTGAGGCGAAAAAATTTCCGAGAGTGTCGCCCTGATGCTTTACTGAGGGGTGTACGGGCATACCGCCTGACTTGTTGAATATAACAAGATTTTCATTTTCAAACGCTATGGCAACAGCAAGGTTCAGGTTTGGTTCAAGTATTTTTGTATCTTCAATTTTCAGGATTATTATATCGCCTTTTTTTACTGTGTCGATACTGCGTATAAATTTTCCGTTACAGGTTATTCCCGAATCCTGCCGTTTCAGTTTTTTCAGCAAGCGGTGTGAAACGCCTTTTTTTGCGGTAAGGAAGTTTTGCAGAGTCATCGGCTTTTCTTCTTCTACGGTTAATTTTAATTCTTTCAGAATAGTCGTCCTCCCTTATATAAATGGATATACTGAGTGAAAAAGCCGTCATTGCTTCGGGTATAAGATACGGGACGGAAACAACGGTCAGCATTTTCAGTGCATATGACAAAAAAAGTCTGATAATATCGGTGTGTCTGCCTTTCATGAAACGGAATGAACCGAATACAAGACGCATAACACTTTTCTGCGGAAAATGTGCCATTAAAAACGGTACGGCAAGCATTGTTATTCTTACATTCAGCCACAGAAACAGTGAAACAACTGTAAATACAATTGCATGAACCGCAATGAAAAGGTCGTTTGTGCCACTGCCGTTCACAATAAAATAATAAGCCGTCATTCCGCAGATTCCGGCAGGTACAAGTGAAACTGTACCGATTATTTTCGTCCACAGCGATACGGCGATACTTCGGCGGAAATTTCTTCCGTTCAGTAAAATTTCCGAAAGTGTTGTAAAAGGTCGCTGTCTGTTTTCGTAGCAGACTTCACAAAGCCTGAACGAAACCGCATATATAAGAGGTGAACCGACCAGCCACCTCATAAATGAACTTAAAACGGCTGTCAGAATCTGCAAAGGATTTTCACCGCTGAAAAGTGAAAGCGGGTTTATATCACCGAAATACAGAACAAGACTGTAAACCGTCGCTTCTGCAAACCTGAAAAAAAGTTCCGACGATAACGGCAGAAGACATATAATCATTGTACTGATACGGCAGTTTCTGAGTAAATATTTTGAATATCCTGTAACTTCCCTTAATTTCATCATTGTGCCTCCGTAATTTATTCTGAGATATTATGTGACAAAATAAGGAAAATATGCATTTGTTTCAATAATCTTCTTCTGTTTTGTTGTATGGGCAGTATCCGAGTATCTCGAAAGCCTGTGAATTAAGCCACATCTGAGCGGTTACTATTATGTCAAAACCCTCTCCGAACGGTGCATTAAGCGTTTTCGGGTCATATTTGGGCAGTCCGAAACATGAAAGCATATTTGATATTATTCCCGCATGGGTAATCATTGCACTGTGTGTTATACCGTCATTCATCATATCCATTATTATATTGTGGAGTGCCTTGTAAGTTCTTGCCGTCATTTCCTCAAGACTTTCACCGTTTGGTGAGCGTGAATCCTTACCGCCTTTGAGCCATTTTTTATAGTCGTCGTTGTTTATAAGTTCATCAACGCTTTTGTTTTCAAAGTCGCCGAAATCAAGTTCACGCAGGTCGTCAACTGTTTTGAGTTCTGTTTCGGGAAAAAGAATCTCAGCCGTTTCCGTGCATCTTCTGAGGGGTGAGGAATATACCCTGTGAACTGACGGATAATCAAACTCGTCCGTTTTTGCGGCAATTTCACCTGCACCCTTTGCAGAAAGCGGAATGTCTGTTTTTCCGATATATATACCTTTTTCGTTTGCTTCGGTCATACCGTGACGCAGAACGCTTATTCTGTATCCTTTCATTCGGTTCATTCCTTTCATTATACTTATATTTAAATATTATACTGTTTTATCTACATTTTGTCAAGTGTAATTATTATCTGAAACTACTGCTTACGTTTTTACTTGTACAATATGCACAAAAAAAGTATGGACTTTTTTATCTTTCGGCAAATATAATGAAAAAACCGTCAAAATAAAGTGAATTATTTCATATTTCTCCATATTTACTTATTATACATTTTGTATTATAATAGTATTCAGGTTATATCTTAGTTATACTCCAGGAGGACTCTAAAAATGAATTCAGATTTTGCAAGAATTATTACTCTACAGAGAAAAGAAAGACATATCAGTCAGAAACAGGCAGCCAGTGACCTTGGTATTTCACAGGCTCTGCTCTCTCACTATGAAAAGGGAATACGTGAATGCGGTCTTAATTTTCTCGTTAAGATAGCCGACTATTACAACGTTTCGTGTGATTATCTTCTTGGAAGAACTCCCGAACCAAACGGAAAAAACATCACAATCGAGGATATCCCCAACGACGACGGAAACAACAAGCTTAAAATGCCGTCCCCTGAAATTATAAATTTCAACAGACGTATTATAAACAATTCAATCAGTCTGCTTTTCAGTCTCGCACAGAAAGCAAACAGTATCACCCTTATAAAAGAAGTGTCCACATATCTCATGCTTACCGTATATAAACTTTTCCGTATAGTATATAATGCAAATCCGCATAATGACCAGAAACTTTTCCGTATACCGAAAGTTACGGCAAATGACAGTGCCAACGCAATAGTTTCAATGAGTGAGGCAAACGTAAAAGCCGCCTCAAGCGGTATAGCACTTGACGGCAATGACTGTGTGGATAATTTTGATACCCTTTACATAACTACAGCAACTCTCCAGAAAGATTATGCACAGTATTCGTCGTCACTTCTCAATCTTATAAAACGCAGTGAGGAAAAAATCGCACGCACACGTGAAAAATACTGATAAAAAAATCCTTTAAACAACAAAAATATCCTGACAAACCGACATTAAAAAGTTGATTTGTCGGGATTGTTTTTTTCGTGAAACCTCCGCGGAATTTCCGTTACTTATATTACATGAGGTGAAAATATGGAAGATTTACAGATAATTGAACTCTATTTTATGAAAAATCAACAGGCTTTGTCCGAAACACAGACAAAATACGGTGCTTACTGCAATTCAATTGCACGGAATATTTTAAGAGATGTGCGTGATGTTGAAGAAGCGGTCAATCAGACGTGGCTTGAGGCATGGGAGAGTATTCCGCCCGAAAAACCCCGTATACTGTCTGCTTTTCTCAGCAGAATTACAAGAAATATCAGTCTTAACATTGTCCGTAATCATTCCGCAAAGAAACGTTGTGCGGATTTTGCGAAATCCTTTGACGAACTTGAAATGATAGGTACGGAAAGTGTTGAAGATGAAATCTGTACAAAACAACTTGCACAGTCCATTAATGAATTTATCGGGGAACTGCCCGAAATTCAGCGGAAAGTCTTTGTATGCCGATACTGGTATTTTGACAGTATCGAGGAAATCGGCAGGCGGTTTGGGTTCAGCAAGGGGAAAGTAAAATCCATGCTTTACCGTATACGTAGAAATCTGGAAAAACATCTGAAACAGGAGGAATTTTTATGAAAACCGAAAATTTAATCGACGCTATCGGCATGATTGACGAAAAATATATAGCTGAGGCACATAAGCCGCAAATCAGACACAGTGTGAAGAAATTTGCAATTGCCGCCGCCGCTGTACTTTGTATAGCTGTTCCTCTGCCTGTAATGATGGCATTCGGTTCTGATACGGCATATAGTCTGCTTTATATGGCTATGCCGTCAGTTGCACAGACTTTCAAGCCGATTCAGAAATCGTGCGAGGACAATGGAGTGCGTATGGAGGTTATTTCATCCGATATTCATGGTGATGAGGCGGATTTTTATATTTCCGTGCAGGGTGATATGATTGACGAAACAACAGACCTTTTTGACAGCTACAATATAAGATGTCCGTTTGACAATGTAGGTAATGTCAGTTTTTCGGATTTTGATGAGAGTACAAAAACCGCTTATTTTGTTGTTAATATCAGAACAATGAACGGCGAAGAAATTCCGAAAAGCAAAATTACGTTTTCTGTCAGGGAACTTATTTTTGACAAGCATGAATTTGAGGGGGCTGTTGACGGTGTAGACCTTTTGGAAGTGCCGGAAAATCCGCCTACAATTGATAATATTAACTTCAGGGGCGGTTCGGAGAATTATGAGTCTATAACCAATATACTCGCTCCGAGCAGTCCGCTTACGGAGATTACGGACGGCGTTTCCGTTACGGGTATCGGATATATTGACGGTAAACTTCATGTTCAGACATACTATGAAGATATTCTGAAAACCGATAATCACGGTTATGTTTATCTTGTTGACAAAAACAATAGGCGTATCGGGGAAGATTTTGCAAGTATTTCATTTTGGGACGACGATAGAAAAGGAAGTTACGACGAAAAAGTGTTTGATATTGAATACAGTGAACTTGAAAATTATTCGCTTTACGGAAAGTTCTGGACTTCTGACGGTTATAAATCGGGTGACTGGGAAGTGACATTCAGAACGGAATAAAAAAAGGGACATCATAAGATGTCCCTGAATTTTTTTGTATCAGTCGATTTTCGGGAGAGTATTGATTGATTTTTTTAATTCCTCATCAGTGGGAATATAGTCGCTCATTCTGCCGTCATTGTAAGCACCGTAAGCGTACATATCAAAATAACCCGTTCCCGTAAGACCAAAGAGGATAGTTTTTTCTTCGCCTGTTTCCTTGCACTTCATAGCCTCGTCGATAGCTATCTTGATAGCGTGACTGCTTTCGGGTGCGGGGAGTATTCCCTCAACTCTTGCAAATTTCTGTGCGGATTCAAAAACTGCTGTCTGTTCAACGGAAACCGCTTCCATAAGACCCTCGTCGTAAAGTTCGGAAAGTACTGAACTCATACCGTGATATCTGAGACCGCCTGCGTGGTTTGCTGACGGCATGAATCCACTGCCGAGTGTGTACATCTTCTGGAGAGGACAGACTTTTCCAGTATCACAATAATCATATGCGTAAACGCCTCTTGTAAGGCTCGGACATGACGCAGGCTCAACGGCTATGAATCTGTAGTCTTTTTCGCCACGGAGTTTTTCGCCCATAAAGGGGGAGATAAGTCCGCCGAGGTTAGAACCGCCACCCGCACAGCCTATAATAATATCGGGTGTTATACCGTATTTGTCCATAGCGATTTTTGATTCCATGCCAATTACAGACTGGTGCAGAAGTACCTGAGAGAGAACACTTCCGAGAACGTATCTGTAACCCTCTTTTGAAGTTGCCGACTCAACGGCTTCCGAAATTGCACAGCCGAGACTTCCGTTTGTATCGGGGTATTCTGCAAGAATTTTTCTTCCTACTTCCGTAGTTGTGGACGGTGACGGTGTAACGTCTGCCCCGTAAGTCCTCATTACTTCACGGCGGAAAGGTTTCTGTTCATATGAACATTTAACCATGTATACTTTACAGTCAAGGTCAAAATATGAACAAGCCATTGAGAGAGCAGTTCCCCACTGACCTGCACCCGTTTCGGTTGTGACACCTTTGAGACCCTGCTGTTTTGCATAATAAGCCTGAGCGATAGCGGAATTGAGTTTGTGACTTCCGCTTGTGTTGTTTCCCTCGAATTTGTAGTAAATCTTTGCAGGGGTGTCAAGCTTCTTTTCAAGACAGTATGCCCTTACAAGCGGTGACGGGCGGTACATCTTGTAAAATTCACGTATTTCCGTGGGAATATCAATATAGCGGTCTGTGTTGTTGAGTTCCTGCTTTACGAGTTCGTCACAGAAAACGTGTGAAAGTTCTTCTGCGGTAACGGGTTTTTTTGTGGCAGGACTGAGGAGGGGAGCAGGTTTTTTCTTCATATCTGCACGGACATTATACCACTGTTTCGGCATTTCACTTTCTTCAAGATATATCTTGTATGGGATTTTTTTATCTGACATGACGGTGTAACTCCTTTATATAAAGTTATCTGCTTTCTTCGTACGGAATCAAAGCAGTTTACTAAAAAAGTTTACCATAAATAATCGGTAATGTCAAGGAACAGGAATATATTGAGATATTATGCACAAATAAAATCATTATGATTTGTACATAATCACGTATATGAAATTTTTTTCGGAAATATTCAAGAGAAATCCGTTATATTATCGTCTAATGTAAGAAAGGGGAGTTTTCGGACATACTCATTCAGACGACGGGAACGTATCAGATAGATTTTCTGAAAAAAGAAAGATAACGTTGTAAATCCGTGTGTTTCTGTCTGGGTATGTCCTGAATATTAAAAAAATGTTGACTCACAGACATTTTTGATATATAATATTCTTTGTCAGAGCCGTAAAAACTATATTAAACAAAATCGGAGGTAAATAAACTTTGGGTAAAAAAAAGTCGATAAGACAACAGAGAGAAAAAAGCAATAAAAAAAATATTGCTGAAAATTCAGAGACAAAAAAAGACAATACGGTTGAGTCCGGTGAAATTCCGTCTGAGGACGTTCAGGCAGTTCAGACACCCGTAAAGCCTTACTATGCAGGAATTGATATTGTAAAAATTCTTGCGGTATTCATGGTTGTATGTATTCACACGTATCTGTATGACGGTATGTATTATGAACCCATCACAGATAAAAAATTCCTTCTTCCCATTGCACTGAGGTGGATTACCTATACGTGCGTTCCGCTTTTCATGATATCAACAGGCTATCTTATGAAAAACAAGAAGTTAAGCGGAAAATATTACACGGGGCTTATAAAGATTATAGTAATATATATTATAGTAAGTCTTATATGCATGAAGTTCAATCACGAACATTTCCAGACTGATTTCAGTGACCCCTGGAAAGTCCTTAAAGGATTTCTGGAGTTCAACAATGCAAATTACGGCTGGTATATAAATTACTATATCTCTATTTTCCTCTGCATACCGTTCCTTAATCTCGCTTTCAACGGTCTGGAGACAAAAGGACAGAAATTTGTACTTGTATTCACGGTTACCGCACTTACAATATTCGCAAGAAGTCTCTATATCGGCTTTGACAGAACCAATCAGATAAGACTTCTCCCCGATTATCTCAACGGTGCATGGCCTCTTGCTTACTATTTTGCAGGTGCATTTATACGTGAATATCCGCCGAAACGATGTGTCAGAAACAAGCTTCTCATTCTGGCTGCCCTCGCAGGCGTTACGTGGTTTATAACAAAAAGCACCTACAATCAGTCAATTGAAAATCTCGAAGAAAATCAGCGTTTCCTTTCGTGGCACTTCAACGATTACGGCACTTACCCCGTGTTCCTTATTGCAGTACTGATTTTCATGCTCCTTTTCGATATAACAACAAAAAACAAGGTGGTAAAATTCATTCTGCGTCAGATTTCGGGAACAACTCTCGCACTCTATATGATTTCATATGTATTTGACAATAAGTACTATCTTGACTTCAATGCAAAATATCCCGATGTATACAACAGATGGACTCACTCTTTTGAAATAATAGGAAAGAATTTCCTGCTTTCACTTTTATGTGCCTTGGTAATTCATAATGTGTACAACCTCTGTGAGTTCGGCATAAAGAAGCTTATAGGAAAAATAAAGGAAAAGAAAACGACAGAAGCAACATCTTGATTTATTCTCTATGGTACAGGTGCATTTTTTGTGCCTGTACTTTTTTACAATGATTTCAGATTAAAATATTTTTTTTGTTCATTAAAAATTTACTTATTTTTTTCTGTAAACAGTTGCATTATCCGGAAAAATGTGATAGAATAATACCTGTTGAGTGTGCAGTATGTACACTGACTGCGAGAAGATATGCGAAGAAGCAGAAGGTTGCCGACGGTTTGTCGGGTAATTTCTGTGGAGTATGTCCGATTTAAAACCGGGCGATTGGGATACTGAACACAGTTTGTGGTTATAATATGCACATCTTGCGTATGTGCGGTATTATGCTCTTTTTGTGCTTGTACGTCCTGATTACCGGAAAACATTGTTTGTTTTTCGGTTTTTTTGTCAGATGACGTGTGAAACACACGGCAACGTGTGAGTCCCAGATGGAGAGTTGTTTCTCCGCCCCCGTAATTTTATCCAAGGAGGCGAAATAAATGGCAGTCAACGAAAAAATCAGATTCAAGATTAAGGGTTACGACCACGCTACTGTTGATATTGCAGCAGCTAAAATCGTAGAAGCAGCTAAGAGAAGCGGTGCAAGAGTTCCAGGACCTATCCCGCTCCCTACTGATAAGGAAGTTGTTACTATTCTTCGTGCA
>JAGAQS010000156.1 GCA_017622635.1 Ruminococcus sp.
CCCTCACTGTTACCTGCAATTATTGTAAACTGTGAATTTTCCTTTGCCGTCTGTACGTGGTCACGCTTCACCGCTATTTTGTAATAATTAAAACAAAGTGCGGTAAATATCAGAAAAAACGTCCCGACAAGTACAATAATTCTGATTTCTGCTTTTCTACGCATAAAAAATCACCTCATACGTATTATTGACGTATCAGGCGATTTTATCCATATTTTAAAAATTATTCCAGAACAAGCGTGAAAGGTCCGTCGTTGAGAAGTTCAACTTTCATGTCAGCACCAAATACACCCATTTCAACGTGCTGACCTTTTTCACGACAGTACTGTGTAAAATATTCAAAAAGTCTGTCTGCCTCATCGGGAGAACCTGCCTGAATGAAGTTCGGACGGTTGCCCTTGCGACAGTCGGCATAAAGCGTAAACTGCGGAACAACAAGAAGTGAACCGCCGACATCTTTAAGTGAAAGATTTATCTTGTCATTTTCGTCAGAAAAAATTCTGAGATTTATAATTTTATCGGCAAGCCTCTTACAGTCGTTTTCGGTGTCGTCCTTTCCGACTCCGAAAAGCAGAAGATAACCATTGTCAATCTGTCCCGTGATTTTTCCGTCAACGGTAACGCTTGCGTGTGTCACTCTCTGTAAAACTATTCTCATTTTATCACCTTAAACATTAAAAGTTTATCCCTGTAATATTCATATTGTTTCTGCCTTGCGTTTATTTCGGCAGGAAGTCCGTCTGTGAGGTCATTGCATAATCTGTCAAATCTGTCAAGTATTTTTACTATCCGTTCCTGCTCTTCTATCGGCGGAATTGGAAATTTATAATTTTTTACACTTTGTGCCGAAAGATTAGGTTGTGCTGCTCCGTTATCTTTTGTAAGTCTTTGTTTTAATTCCATATTGCTGTTAAGCAAATAATAAATATATTTATTTATTATATCTTTTGACTGTGTTCTTATCGCAACAAGAGACGATGCAAGTGTACCGCTTTCTCCGTTAAAAATACCATTTTTACCTATAGAACCTCTTAAACAATAAATAATATCACCGTTTTGTAATTTTGCTCCGCCCATGTTATTATATTTTTCTTCAGTAATCTTATTACATTTTTTCAAGTCAATAACACCGTTTTTAATATCACCTGCATTTATAAATGGAATGCCGTCAACAACATATTCATTAACTGAAGGATAATTTTTTCCTCTATCACCATTGAAAAATATACATACTTCCCCCAGCGTCCGTAATTGGACATTATCGTCGAAATTTAAAAGCATATCCCTGTAATATTCATACTGCTTTTTACGGAGCATAAGTTCCTGCGTAAGTTCCGTGAAATTGTCAAGTATGTGTACAATTTCACGCTGAACAGGCATCGGCGGAACAGGAATTTTAAATTTATTAAGCATTGGTCTGCGAATTGACGGCACAGACCCCTGAAACAATTGACTTTTAATATATTCAGGAAATTTTGATATAAAATAATAATATAAATATTTTCCTGATAATTCATCAAATGTTATATGTATTCGGTATGCTCTTTGGTGAAGTGCGTATTTTCCATTTATATAATGAAAAACTTTTCCTACACCAACACCATCGCCTGCGGTTATGACAGCTTCTTCATCATACTCATAATCATTTTTTTTGAGTGGTTCTTGTGAACGTACATAAAACGGATAAATTCCATTTTCAATTGCATCATTAGTATTGCTTAAACCGGTAGAGATTTCCGCAACATCAGCAAGCTTTTTATATTCCACACCGTCGGGACAAAGTTTATTTATAAGTCTCTGCAATTCAGACATATTTCACCTATTTCCTTACAATATCCATATCAAACGGAATAAGCCTTATAACATCCTTACCCCTTGAATCCATAACACTGTACATGGATTTAGGCAGATTAATCATGACCGTTTCATTTGAATTGTTGAAAAAGAATATGTATTCATTTATACCGTTTGTACGTGTAACGACTTCAACGCCTTTCGGAAGTCCTTTAAGTCTCGGCACACCTGCCTGAACCATTATATTTCCCGCCAGATTTTCATAAAAATCCAAGTCGCATACCGTTCCCACATAGTAGGCAACACCGTTACAGTACTTATTCATTGTAACCGCAGGACAACATCTGTAATAACTTTCACCGTATTCGGCATAGACTTTTGCTGTTGTAAGGTGAAGAACATCGCACCACTGTCTGCATTTGAATTTGTTTCCTGCAAAATCCGTTATACTTTGGTTTATTGTATTTCCGATAGGGTCGTACTCCGTTACTTCCGCACCGATAAGCTGTTTATAAACCGTCGGCAGAACTTCCATTATACAGTTATTGTTATTGTCCTTTACACCGCTCCTTGTTGTCATTACAAGAATACCGCCGTTTATGACAAAACGATAAATATTTTCGGTGACTGCCTTTTCATTCACAAATACGGCAGGTGCAACGACTATTTTATATCTCGACAAGTCCGATTTTGCCGACACAACGTCTATATTTGCACCGTATCTTGCAAAAGCCGTATAGAAATATTTCAGCTGTTCCATGTAATCAAAGTCCTCAACCTGTGGCTGTATCCTGAGTGCATTGTAAGAGTCGGGGGAGTACAGTACCGCTATATCGGATACAATACGTGTTGATTCAACGGCATCAAGTTTTGTAACGGTTTTACAGAGTTCCGAAAACTCGAAATAACGGCGTGCAGGTATATTGTTGTGGTCAAGTATGCCGTGCAGGAACATTTCAGCACCTTTCAGTGCGGTTCTCCACCTGAAATGTAATATTGTGTCTGCACCATGAGCAAAAGCCTGAAGCGAATAGCCTACCAGCATACCCGGTCTGAGAGCCGGTGACATGGGTGTCCAGCCACCCACCGTACCGCTTATCTGTTCAGTTATCCAGAAATTGTTGTTTTTTATCCCACGCATGAAATCAAGTTCAAACGCATGGGAATACAACGGATTAGTTTTTTCGTCAAAAGTTACGGGCGGGTAATTGTCATATGAGACAAAATCCGTTTCGTCAAAAAGTTTATAGTAATCGGGGGCATTTTCACAGAACCACGTATTAGTTGTTACTTTGGCTTTAGGGACTTCACGGTTTATCACCATTGCAAGCTCTTTTACATACTCTGCCGTACATTCAGATGAAAAACGTGTATACTCAAGGCACAACGCAGGATTCTGCCACGAATACGGGTAATCTGTAGGCGGGTTCACCTGTGAAATATCGTTATATTCTCCGCTCCATACGTTTGTACCGAAAGCGTCATTTATATTTTCAAGGCTGTCGTGCTTGTCAAGAAGCCACTTCCTGAACTTTTCTTTGCACACTTCACAGGTACACTGATATGATTCAAGTTCACTGTCAATCTGCCATGCAATCACCGATTCCCTGTGACCGTAACGTCTTACAAGCTGTTCCGTGACTCTCTTTGCATACGCCATAAAAATCGGCGAATTTATACATCTGTGTCCTTTTATTCCCGTCTGTACACGTTTTCCGTCACTGCCGACCCGAATTATTTCGGGGTACTTTTCATAAAGCCACAAAGGCGGACTGTTTGTCGGTGTACAGAGCATTATTTCAATGCCGTAATTTTCAAAGATTCCGACAACATTGTCAAGCCAGTCGAAATTAAAACAATTTTCCTGCGGTTCAATGCGTGACCACGCAAAATCAGCTATACGTACAATCTTTACACCTGTTCTCAACATAAGTTCAGCGTCTCTGTTCCACATTGAACTGTCCCACTGTTCAGGATAATAATCAACGCCTATTTTCATAATCTTCCTCCTTAAACGTCAAAATTTTATCCCTGTAATATTCATATTGTTTCTGTCTTGCGGATATCTCGGCAGGAAGTCCGTCTGTAAGGTCATTGCATAATCTGTCAAATCTGTCAAGTATTTTTACTATCCGTTCCTGCTCCTCAATCGGCGGTACAGGGATTGATATTGATTTCAGCATATTAGCATTAATATTTGGAACAGAGGATTTTTGGTGTCCAAATTCTACTGTTTCCAACGAATACTTTAAAAATTTTACAGATAAAACATTATCATCTTTAGGAATCAAAACTTTTAAACGTATAATGGGAGTAAAATATGGTTGTCTAAGCGTCGGGCAACCAATTGTTCCAATTGAAGAAAATGTAACAGCTGTTTTATTAATTCTGTATGTTTTTGCAAATCCCCATATTGAATTATTACCGACACCATTTGAATAAATTGGGTATATATAATCATCTCTTGAAACTTTTTCTCTAATAGACTCTTTAGGAGCTTCACCACCTGTGAAAATTTCACATACGTCCCCGAGTGTCCGCCATTCAACACTATTGTCGAAATTTAAAAGCATATTCCTGTAATACTTATACTGTTTTTTTCTTAATTCAATTTCCGAATAAAGTGCTTCTGTAAGTTGTGTGTTTTTTTCCGAATAGATGTCTAATATGCGGACAATTTTCCTCTGAACTTCCAAAGGCGGAACGGGGATTTTTATTTTTCCAATATCATCTTTATTAATTTTTATTGGAACAGCATTAACAAGCGTTCTTTTCCGCAATTCTTTAGTCCCTGTTGTACTTTCGATTAAATGCTTTAAAAAATGACTGTTTACCCTCTTATTATCAGGTCTTAACAATGCAAGAGAAACATAATAAGCTAAATCCATATCTTTCTCAAACACAGCACATTTTCCAATACTTCCTATTCTTGTCATAAAAATATCATTAATCTGCGGTTTGATTTTATATTTATTATAATCTTCCATAGAAATATATTTTGTAGAATTATAGATATTTCCTATATTTTCTACACTAATAAACGGTACTCCGAAATTTTTATAATCAGGAGTTTGATGTGTACCGTCATAGATTTCACATATTTCATTTAATTTAACCCTCTCCACACCATTCGGACAAAGTTCATTCATTAAATTTTCAATCCTGCTCATATTTCACACCTGTAAACTGTATTCAATAACCTGACAGTTACCCATGAACCAGTTTTCAAATTCCGCCGTTGTCATATCGTGAAAATAAGTCTCAATGACACGGCACACACCGCCGTGACTTACAATAAGAATATTCCTGTCACGGTAATTTTCAATTATATCATCAAGAGCAGAATATACCCTGTGTGCAAGCTGTAAAAGCGATTCACCTGTTTTTCCCATTTTCACGCCGAAATTCTTCTTGTTTTCGGGAAATCCCCCTGTAAACCTTGTTTTCCCCTCATATTCACCGTAATTCCATTCCCTGAAACGAACGTCGGTTATAATTTCAAGACTGTTTCTTTCCGCAACAATCCGTGCGGTTTTCATTGTCCTTTTCATAGGAGACGCTATTATTATATCAATGTCAAGCCCTGAAACTTTTTCCGCAAGTTCTTCTGCCTGATGTAAACCCGTTTCATTAAGTTCAATATCAGTAGTACCAAGTATTATGTCACGCTTATTATAATCCGTCTGTCCGTGCCTTGTCGAATATATTTTCAAGATAATCACTCCGTCCTGTATTTTTCAAGTTCTTCACGGGCAGTGTCAAGCATAAGTCTGCTGGGATTTTCACCACCCATAATTCTGGCAATTTCCGCTGTTCTGCCGTCAAGGTCAAGCTGTGTAACATGGGTTTCGGTACGGTCTGCGGTTGTTTCCTTTTCAATCAGAAGATGATTGTCTGCCATGACTGCTATCTGTGAAAGGTGAGTAACACATATAACCTGCCGTATTCTTCCGATTTCACGCAGTTTTATACCGATTTTACGGGCAGCCTTACCGCTTACACCCGTATCTATTTCGTCAAAAATCATAGTCGGTATACTGTCCC
>JAGAQS010000157.1 GCA_017622635.1 Ruminococcus sp.
TTCCCTTACGTGTCCACTCCATAATCTGAAATGCGTCTTTAGGCAGAACACCTTTATATAAAAGATAAGTCATAATACTGTCACGTGTTCCTATAACGTCCGAAATTGTACATATATTCTGGTCAATTAAATCTTTTGCATTTCCGAGCCATACGTCAGTACCGTGTGACAATCCTGAAATCTGCAAAAAGTCACTGAATTTTGTAGGCTTTGCGTCAAGCAACATCTGTATTGTGAAGTTTGTACCCATTTCGGGAATACCGAGACTTCCCGTTTTACAATATATTTCTTCGGGTGTGACTCCAAGTACACTGCAATCCGTACACATCTTTATAACGTCGGGGTCTGATGTGGGAACGTCCTTTATTTTTTTGCCTGTCAGGTCTTCCAAATGCTTGTAAAGTGTCGGAACAACGTGACCGAGTTCGTCAAGTTTAAGAATAGTGTCATGTAATGAATTGAAGTCAAAGTGTGTTGTAATGACTTCCGAGTCAGCCGAATCGGCAGGGTGCTGAACGGGTGTGAAGTCGTAAACTTCATAATCCGACGGCACAACAACCATTCCGCCGGGGTGTTGTCCTGTTGTTCTCTTGATACCTGTACAGCCTATGGCAAGACGGTTCATTTCGGCATTGTTGAGCGTTATTCCGTTATCTTCACAGTATTTCTTTACATAACCATAAGCAGTTTTGTCGGCAACGGCTGAAATAGTACCTGCCTTGAAAACGTTTGATTTTCCGAAAAGCTGTTCTGTATAACGATGGGCGTGCGACTGGTATTCACCCGAAAAGTTAAGGTCTATATCAGGTGCTTTGTCGCCGTCAAAACCTAAAAATGTTTCAAACGGTATATCATGACCATCACGCAACATCTCGGTATCACATTCGGGGCATTTTTTCGGCGGCAGGTCAAAACCCGAACCGTATTTACCGTCTGTCAGAAATTCACTGTGTTTGCACTTCGGGCATATATAATGCGGTGGCAACGGGTTTACTTCCGATATTCCCGCCATTGACGCAACAAATGAAGAACCTACAGAACCTCGTGAACCTACCAGATAACCGTTTTCAACAGAGTTCCACACAAGTTTCTGTGCGATTATGTAGAGAACCGAAAAACCGTGTTTTATGATTGACGAAAGTTCCCTGTCAAGACGTTTTTCAACGATTTCGGGTAACGGGTTGCCATATATTTCATATGCCTTGTCATGAGTGATTTTTTTAAGTTCTTCTTCCGCACCGTCTATTGTCGGTGTAAAAGTTCCTTTCGGGATAGGTCTTACCACTTCAATCATATCGGCAATCATATTTGTATTTGTAATAACGACTTCTTTCGCCTTGTCCTCTCCGAGAAACTGAAATTCCGCAAGCATTTCTTCCGTTGTCCTGAAATACAAAGGGGCTTGATTTTCAGTATCCTTGAAGCCCATGCTTGCAAGAATAATTTTTCTGTAAATAGCGTCTTTCGGGTCTATAAAGTGAACGTCGCAGGTTGCACATACGGGAATATTCAGTTTTTCACCAAGTGCAACGATACGCCTGTTATAGTTTCTTAGTTCCTCATCATTTTCGGCTGTTCCCTCACGCACCATAAATTCATTGTTACATATCGGCTGAATTTCAAGATAGTCATAAAACTTTGCAAGCTTTTCTATTTCTTCTTCGGGTTTATTGTTAATCATTGCCTGAAAAAGTTCACCTGCTTCACAGGCACTTCCGAAAATAAGTCCCTCATGGTGCGACTGCAAAACAGACTTCGGAATAAGTGGTTTTTTGTAGAAATAGTCAAGGTTGCTGTACGATACAAGCTTGTAAAGATTTTTCAGTCCTGCCTGATTTCTTACAAGTATAATCTGATGATAAGATTTCAGTTTTTTTACATCGACTTCATTTGTCTTTGAATTTAGGTCGTCAAGAGTTTCTATATTTTTTTCACTTATAAGCCGTCCGACAAGTTCAATATATATCTTTGCAAGCATGAAAGCATCATCTGACGCTCTGTGGTGGTCAAACTTACCGAGTTTAAGCTTTTTGGCGACATAATTAAGTTTGTGCCGTCCGATTTCGGGGAGCATTACCTGACAAAGAATAAGAGTGTCAATCCAGTTGTATTTAAA
>JAGAQS010000158.1 GCA_017622635.1 Ruminococcus sp.
AATCGACAGGTGTCGTATTTGTGGCGGTGAGATAACGTCTTATAGTTTCGGCGGCTGCCGGAGCCATTGCACTGCCCATATTATTTATATCACTTATGCCCATGTCAGTTATTTTGCCTATACAGCCACCGATAACACTGATTGTCCCCGTACCCTGTGAAAGTATTACAGCACCCGACGCTGTACACGTCCACTGTGCAGTGGGTGTACGTTGTCCACCGTATGATAGGGGAAAACGGAACTGTCTTTCAGCCGTTGAGAAGTGCGACGACGTAACCGCAACAGCACGTTTTGCAACATTGTTTTCGGTAAGCACTGAAGAAATAAGCAGACCCTCCGCCATAGTGGAACAAGCCCCGTATATTCCAAAAAACGGTATTTCCAGTTCACGCAGTCCGTAAGTTGAGCCGATACACTGATTAATCAGGTCACCCGAACATATAACGTCTATATCTTCTTTTGTTATTCCTGCTTTCTTAACGGCAAGGCTTACCGCTTCAAGCTGGAATCTGCTTTCTGCCTTTTCCCATGAATCTTTACCGAAATGACTGTCCTCAATTACTTCGTCAAAATATGTCCCGAGAGGACCTTTACCCTCTTTTGAACCTGCAACACCTGCAAAACTTTCAATTTTTACAGGGTTGACAAGTCTGAAAACGCCTTGTGAAATATATTCAGCCATTGTAAAAACCTCCGTAATGATATACGGATATTATTTCACAATGGCTTTATAATATACATATTATTTTTTTACCTGAATATTCCGCTTATTATCGGTATTGCCGCACTGAATCCGAGTGCAATAAGCAACTGGTTTGAATTGAGTGAAACTGTTTCAAAAACCGTCTGCAACTGCGGAACTGTAACCGCTGCTGCCAATGCACCGAATGATACAAGTACGGCAAGCACGAGTTTTATATTATTGAAAAGATTTATTCTGAAAAGCGACTTTGTTTCCGACTTACATTCAAATACGTGTATAAGCTGTGACATCACAAGCGTAATAAGTGCGGCGGTACGACCTGCTTCAAGACTTCCGCCCGTACGCAGTGTAACGGCAAAAGATGCAAGAGTTGACAAGCCTATGAATACACCACGAAAAATTATTTTTGTCATAAGACCGTCAGAAAAAAATCCCTCTGTTGACTTTCTCGGCGGTTTTGTCATTATGTCACTTTCAGGCGGTTCAAGTCCGAGAGCTATGGCAGGAAGTCCGTCTGTAACGAGGTTTACAAGAAGTATCTGGACGGGAAGAAGTACAATAGGCATACCCATTAATATTCCCACGAACATGGTCAGTACTTCGCCTATATTGCACGATAACAAATATCTTACGAATTTTCTTATATTTGAATATACACAACGTCCCTGCTCAACCGCATTGACAAGTGTTGCGAGGTTGTCGTCAAGTAAAATAACATCTGCCGCCTGTTTTGTAACGTCAGTACCCGTGACACCCATTGCAACGCCTACGTCCGCCTCTTTTATGGCAGGTGCATCATTTACACCGTCGCCCGTCATTGTGACTATTTCCCCACGACGTTTTAAACTGCGGACTATACGGAGTTTGTGTATCGGTTCAACTCTTGCAAAAACGGTATATTTATGTATTATCCTGTCAAGTTCCTCATCGCTTATCTTGTCGAGTTCAGCACCCGTCATTGCCTTACCGCCTTTAAGCAGTCCTGCCTTTTTTGCAACTGCAACGGCTGTATTTATGTGGTCTCCCGTTATCATGACAGTACGTACAGAAGCGTTTGAACATTTTCTTATAGCTGTCTTTGCTTCTTCACGTGGAGGGTCAATCATTCCCGAAAGTCCGAGAAATACAAGATTTCCACGGTTGGCATCAAGTGTGTCGGAAACACAGAAAGCAAGTGCAAGAACTCTCAGAGCCTTGTCGGACATTTCAATTGCTTTCCGTGATATTTCGTTCCGTATTTTCGGGGTTATGGGTTTGAGTTCGCCTTTTTCGTCCATATATTGTGTACATCTGGGCAATATAACTTCTTCCGCACCTTTGAAGTATATTCTTTTTTCTGAAGAACCTGCACAGTGTACAGCCATGAACCTTGTTTCACTGTCAAACGGGTATTCGTCAAGTTTGTGGAAACTTGTTTCGAGAGATGCTTTTGTAATACCTGCTTTGGCGGCGGCAATCAAAAGAGCAATTTCGGTTGGGTCACCTGTTACCTGCCATTCACCTTTGCCGGTGAGATTACCTCTGCTACGGTTTTTGGGCTGTGTTGCGGTTGAAATAGTTGCGGTCGAACATATTACACCGCACCTCAGTGCCTCAATAAGTGACTTTTCGTTATTGGGATTTACCGAGATATTTTCTTTACCCTTTGTAAGTCCGCCGTTTATACGGTATCCCATTCCGCTGAAATAATAACTTTCGTCTGCCGTACTTAATTCCGTAACGGTCATTTTGTTTTCCGTTATTGTTCCCGTTTTGTCGGAACATATTACAGATGCACAGCCTAAAGTTTCAACGCTGTGGAGTTTGTTTACAAGTGCTTTCTGTTTCAGCATACGGTTTACTGCAAGTGCGAGGGCAATTGTCACCGTTGCGGGCAGTCCTTCGGGTATTGCGGCAATTGCTATTGTGATACCGGTCATGAGCATTTCAAAAACGTCCTCGCCCCTGAGTACTCCTGCCACAAAAACCGCCACGCATACCACAAGGCATATAATCGCCACAACTTTTCCGAGTTCAGCAAGACGTTTCTGTAAAGGTGTCATTTCCTTGTCGATATCCGTGAGCATTTCCGAGATTCTGCCCATTTGTGTACGTCTGCCCGTGGCAATTACTTTTGCACGGCATACACCTTTTGTTGCGGAAGTTCCGCAGTAGACGATATTTTCCTTATTTAAAGAATTGTCCGTATCATTTGTAAGACCTGCAACTTTTGCCACCGCTTCCGATTCACCCGTTAGCATTGCCTCATCTGCAAAGAATCCGAATGATTTCAGTACAACGCAGTCGGCAGGAATACGGTCGCCTGCTTCAAGTTCTATAACGTCGTCAACAACAAGTTTTGAAGCGTCAATTTCTTTAAGAACTCCGTCACGGTAACACTTCGCTATCGGTGCGGTCATTGATTTGAGTGCTTCAAGCGTGTGTTCTGTTCTGTACTCCTGAATAAAACCGAGTATGGCATTTAAAAGGACTATGAGAATTATTGTTACAGCGTCGGAAATTTCACCGAGCAGAACGGAAATGACTGTTGCCCCCAGCAGAATCATAACCATAACGTCTTTGAACTGTCTGAAGAATATTACGGCAGGCCCTGTTTTTTTTCCGCTTTCAAGGATATTTTCGCCCTCTTCTTTCAGCCGTGCCGTCGCTTCTTTTTCTGTAAGACCCATATTACCACCCTTTCAGATGTTTATTTTGTCATTACAGAATATGAAAGTTTCGGGACAAATATGCTATAATTCAGATTTCAAGTCCGAAACTTATTGAAAGAGCGGTATTGACTTTGTTCATTGAACGGAGGTCAAGTTCACCCATTTTGTCTTTGAGACGTTTTTTGTCGATAGTGCGTATCTGTTCAAGTAAAACTATGCTGTCCTTTGCAAGACCGCATTTGTCCGCCTGTACTTCGATATGTGTCGGAAGGTGTGTCTTGTCACGCTGACTTGTGATAGCAGCGGCGATAACTGTCGGACTGTGTTTGTTTCCGACATCGTTCTGGACAATAAGTACAGGTCTTACGCCTCCCTGTTCCGAGCCGACAACGGGGCTCAGGTCGGCATAATAAATTTCTCCCCTTTTCACTGACATATTATTTCACTCCTGATATATATTTTTATTAAAGCAATTTTCAAAACAAAAATATCTGCTGACATTATTATTGACTGATTTGTTTTGATTATACGGTTATAATTTATTATATGTAAATCAGGTGTAAATGGTTTTCTCACAAAATATTCAGTGGGTTCTGATTTTGTTCTTTATGAATATCAATACAACTGTAACAACAGTACCGACGGCATAACATACAAGGTCAACAACAGAAAAGCTTGTCCCTATCAGTGTACGGAAAAACTGTATATTTCCGAGTCCGAGAATGTCAACTATGTGGATATATTGCAGGAACTCCGTTACAAACGCAAATATCATAACACCCAGAGCAGTAAAGTAACCGTTTATTTCGGGAAACATCATTTTCATGAAACAGTATATAACCCATACTACAATTACATCGCCCATATAAAATCTGATAAAACCGCCATGTATAAATAACGCTATAAGTACTTTAATGACCAGAAGTAAAGCAAACCCCGCAATATATGGAATACGTTTTTTCACGGTTATTTTACCTCTTTCAGCAAATCGGGGAAAATTTCTATACTGCGTTTTAATATACCGTTCATATATGCTATTGCTATTCCGTAGTTTGTAAAAGGTATATTCTGGTCAGTTGCCGATTTCATTCTGTAAGTAACTTCACGTTCATTCAGCATACAGCCACCGCAGTGAATAACAAGTCTGTAATCTGATAAATATTCGGGAAATTCACGCCCTGACGTAAGTTTTATATTAATGTCTTTTCCCGTGAATTTTTTAAGAAGTGCAGGGAGTTTTACACTGCCTATATCACCGCATTGTCTGTGATGTGTACAGCCTTCCGAGATAAGAACGGTGTCGCCGTCTTTGAGTTCACGTATAGCGGAAGCCCCTTTCACTGCCGTTTCAAGAAAACCTTTGTATCTTGCCATAAGTATTGAAAATGAAGTGAGGGGGATATTTTCGGGAACGGTTTTATTTACAAATCCGAAAACCTGACTGTCTGTTATTACCATTTTCGGAAACGGTATTTTTTTCAGTGTTTCGGCAAGCTGAAATTCCTTTGTAATGACTGCCACAGCGTTTGAATCAAGTATATCACGTATTGTCTGCTGTTGCGGAAGAATCAGACGACCTTTAGGTGCTGCTTCATCTATGGGGGTTACAAGTATAATTATATCATTCGGCTGAATCAGGTCACCGACAATGTGTTTTTCAGATTTTGAATTTACAGCAAGTGACGCAATTTTTTCTTTAAGTTCATAAATATTTGTACCTTTTAAAGAACTGACGGAAATTTCATTTTCACCGCATTTTATTTCTTTTATATCTGATTTGTTGTAGGCTGTGATATACGGTATATTTTTTTCTTTGAAAATTTTTACAAGTTCGCTGTCGGTATCTGATAAACCCGTTTCGGAGTCAACTACCAGTACTGCTATATCAGTTTTATTAAGAATCTGCCTTGTCTTTTTTATACGCATTTCACCGAGCTGTCCCTCGTCGTCATAACCTGCCGTATCGGTAATCAGAACCGCACCCAGTGGCAGAAGTTCCATAGCTTTTGAAACAGGGTCGGTTGTTGTACCCTTTATATCCGAAACAACTGACAAATCCTGACCCGTTACAGCATTTACAAGGCTTGATTTACCTGCGTTTCTCTTTCCGAAAAAGCCGATGTGTATTCTTTCACCTGACGGTGTATCATTAAGGGTCATAAAAAATTCCTCCTTATAAAAATACGGACAGCCTTTTTGAAAGACTGTCCTTTTATTTTATATACGTGCAACGCCTGTGTCACGTGCTGCCTGTGCAACAGCTTCTGCAACTGCCTTTGCAACAGACTTGTCAAGAACACTCGGAATAATATAGTCGGGTGCAAGCTTGTCATCTGTAACAAATGACGCAATAGCCTTTGCGGCTGCTATTTTCATAGCGTCATTGATGTCACTTGCACGAACGTCCAAAGCACCTCTGAAAATTCCGGGGAAAGCAAGTACATTGTTAATCTGATTCGGGTAGTCACTTCTTCCCGTTCCGACAACAGCCGCACCTGCTTCAATTGCAACTTCGGGCATGATTTCGGGCGTCGGGTTAGCCATCGGGAAAATTATCGGGTCTTTAGCCATGCTCTTTACCATTTCGGGAGTTACGCAGTTCGGTGCGGATACACCTATAAATACGTCTGCTCCCTTGATAACGTCTGCAAGACTGCCTTTTCTCATGTGTTTGTTTGTGATTTCAGCCATTGCCTCTTTTACGGGGTTCATGTCCTCTGTACGTCCCTTGTAAATAGCACCCTTACGGTCACACAGAACAACGTCTTTGAGTCCCATTGAAATAAGAAGTCTGATAATTGCGATACCTGCCGCACCTGCTCCGCTTGTTACAACACGGATTTCGTCGATGTGTTTTCCCGTAAGTTTAAGAGCGTTAAGCATAGCGGCGAGTGTCACGACGGCAGTTCCGTGCTGGTCGTCATGGAAAATCGGAATATCACAACATTCCTTGAGTTTCTTTTCGATTTCAAAACATCTTGGTGCGGAAATATCTTCGAGGTTCACACCGCCGAAAGAACCCGCAAGAAGTCTGACGGTATTTACTATGTCGTCAACTTCCTTTGAACGTACACAGAGGGGGATAGCGTCAACGTCGCCGAAAGCCTTGAACAACGCACATTTTCCCTCCATAACGGGCATACCTGCTTCCGGTCCGATATCACCGAGACCGAGAACGGCAGTTCCGTCAGTGACAACGGCAACGAGATTTGAACGGCGTGTAAGGTCATAGCTTTTGAGTGTATCTTTCTGAATTTCAAGGCAGGGCTGTGCAACACCCGGAGTATATGCAAGTGACAAGTCCTCCGTTGTTTCGAGGGGGGCACGGCAGATTACTTCTACTTTGCCTTTCCATTCATAGTGTTTTTTAAGTGATTCTTCAGCATAATTCATTGGATAAACTTCCTTTCTAAAAATAACAGCGAAAAATTTTTTAATTCTTCGCTGTCAGAATATTCTCAGAATGTAAGCTGTGAAATAATACTCTTGAGAGAGTCTGCACTCTTCTGAAGTTTTGCAAGTTCTTCGTCGAGAAGAGGCGGATTTATTTCGCCTACAATACCGTGACCGTTTACGATGCACGGCAGACTGAGACATACATCATCAATACCGTATCTGCCGTTTGTAAGTGTGGAGACAGTAAGAATACAATTTGAATCACGCAGAATAGTGTCACAAATCTTATTTACAGAAAGTGCGATTGCGTAGAAAGTAGCACCCTTTCTCTTGATTACTTCTGCACCTGCAACATGGACGCTTTCTTCAATAGTATCTGTATCAAGTTCTTCAATTGAACGTCCCATTGATTTCCAGTAGTCAAAAATGTTCATACCGCCGATAGTTGTTGTTGACCACGGAACAAATGAAGTATCACCGTGTTCACCGAATACATAGGCATGAATACTCTTCGGGCTGATTTCAGCTTTTTCGGCAATTGCACAGCGGAGTCTTGAACTGTCAAGAACAGTACCCGAACCTACAACCTGACTCGGTTTAAGGTCTGTGCATTGGAGAATGGTGTATGTAAGAATATCAATCGGGTTACTTACTACCACATAGACTGCATCAGGAGCAATTTTGGCAACCTGAGGCATAACCTGCTTTATTATGTTTACATTGTTCTGTGTAAGGTCAATTCTGGACATACCGGGTTTTCTTGCCATACCGAGAGTAACAACAACAATATCAGAACCTGCGATATCATCATAAGTACCGTCTTTGATGTCAATATTCTGTTAAAGTGAGATACCGTGACGGATATCCATAGCTTCGCCCTTTGCCTTTGCCTCGTTGATATCAACAAGAACAACGTCGGAGCAAGTGCCGTTTACTGCGAATGTATAAGCAATGGTAGCACCTACGTTACCTGCACCAAGAATAGAAATTTTGCTTCCTTTATTAGCTTCCATTTAAGAACCTCCGTATAGTTAGATTTTTCGCATACCTTTATTCATATAAGAACCGAAATCAATTCAAAGGCTGTAATGCGAACTTATACATAATATCATTATAACATAAAAACAGAAAATATCAAGAGAAATAATAATAATTTATTAAAAATCGTAAAAACGCACAAAAGAAAAGCGGTTTTAATGTGATATTTTCCATATTGTATTATCAAAAAGCTTTTAAACAGTGTTATCAATGACAGCGAATGAATAATATGCGGATAAATATGAATATTTTGGAAAATTATGAATATTTATTCAAATACTCTTGACATTGGCGGTAATAAGTGTATAATATAATTATTATATGATTCAGTTCAGGAGGTTTTTTTTAAATGGCTAAGGAAATTAAAAAAGTAGTTCTTGCTTATTCGGGCGGACTTGATACATCTATCATCATTCCGTGGCTCAAGGAAAATTACAACAACTGTGAAGTTATTGCTGTTTCCGCTGACGTTGGACAGGGTACGGAACTTGACGGTCTTGACGAAAAGGCTAAAAAGACAGGTGCTTCAAAGCTCATCGTCCTTGACCTCAAGGAAGAATTTATTCAGGATTATGTTTTCCCGACTGTTCAGGCAGGTGCGGTTTATGAAAACAGATATTTACTCGGTACTTCTTTCGCACGTCCGATTATTGCAAAGAAAATTGCTGAAATCGCTATCGCAGAGGGTGCAGACGCTATCTGTCACGGCTGTACAGGTAAGGGCAACGACCAGGTTCGTTTTGAACTTGCTATAAAGGCATTTGCTCCCGATATGGCTATTATTGCACCTTGGAGAGAATGGAACATCAAGTCAAGAGACGAAGAAATTGACTACGCTGAAGCCCATGAAATTCCGCTCAAAATTAACAGAGAAACAAACTATTCAAAGGACAAGAACATCTGGCATCTTTCACATGAAGGTCTTGACCTCGAAAATCCTGCAAATGAACCGCAGTACGAAAAGGAAGGTTTCCTCGAACTCGGTGTATCACCTATCGTAGCACCTGACAAGCCCACATATGTTACCATTCACTTTGAAAAGGGTATCCCGACAGCTATCGACGGCAAGGAAATGAACGGTACTGAAATCGTTTCAACTCTTAACAAGCTCGGCGGTGAAAATGGTATCGGTCTTGCTGACCTCGTTGAAAACCGTCTTGTTGGTATGAAGTCAAGAGGTGTTTATGAAACTCCCGGCGGTGCTATCCTCTATCACGCTCACGAAGTTCTCGAAACAATCTGTCTTGACAAGGAAACAGCAAGAGTTAAGCAGTATCTCGGAATCAAGTTTGCTGATATCGTTTATAACGGTCAGTGGTTCACACCTCTCCGTGAGGCTATGAGTGCATTTGTTACCGAAACACAGAAAACAGTTACAGGTGACGTTAAACTCAAGCTTTACAAGGGCAATATCATCAATGCAGGTGTTACTTCTCCGTACACTCTCTATGATGAGGAAGTTGCTACTTTCGACGCTGACGAAGTTTACAATCAGGCTGACGCTACAGGCTTTATCAACCTCTTTGGTCTTCCGATTCACGTTAAGGCTAAGCTTGACCAGAAACGCAACAACAAGTAATTTTTTCAGGTCGTTATAATAAATTTGCACGGGCAGGGTAACTCCTGCCTGTTGTACTTTAAAGTGATGATAAGTTGAAATTTGTAACAGGAGATACATATATTATGACTTATGATTTATTGCATGACTTGTTTATCTCTTATGAACAGACAGATTTAAGTGAACTATGGAATTACGATTATAGTTTTTTTATGTTATTTTATGATATATTCAGTGATAAGTATTTTTCTGAAATTCCTGATGTTGCTTTCATGTTTATGGAAATTGACAAATGGCAGGGTATGTGTCAGCGTTGCGGTGTATGACAGTATTACGAAAATATTTCTTATGAATGCGAAAAATCTGAAAGAGTTATAAATTACCTGAAATCACATAATGAGAATGAATTGGCTGATATTTATGCTTATGGTATACATGATTATTGCAATTATGAACATAATGGTAATTTTGATTATCCACAGAATTGGATTGATGAATCGGAAAAAATAGATGATTGGATTACGGATAACGAAGAATATATTTATAAATTTAAACGTAATCTGATTCTTTCTTACAAAAATGATATATTGAATATGGCAGAAAAATAAATGAATTTTTAATGACAGGAATAAAAAGTATTATGATTGGTATTGTTGATTACAGTGTTTCACTTACGACGGAAATATAACCGTTAATGAAAATAAATATTGCCGACTGAAATTTGTTGGAACAATAAAAATATATGAAAAATAGGAGGGATATTTTGAAAAAAGGCTATATTATAGCAGATGTTATATTAGTAATGACAGCTGTTGTTTACATAAGTATATATTTAATTTCGATTTACTATGCTTTTGCAGGTTTCAGAACGGGAATTTTTACAAATAAAAAGGTTTACGGAACAGATGCATTTCAAAATTCGTTTTTGTGGTTATGTATTTTTTACACAGTATACTGGGTACTTCCCGTTTCTGCAATTTATGATATTATCTTCTTTATATACAAGAAAGTAATGGACACATTATCAGGGTTTGAAAAAAATATTTTAATTACCAATGCTGTTTTAGTTACAGCAGGAATATTTATTTTTCTTTGTCCAATTTTTCTTTAAAAATATTGTAAAAATAAAAATTAATGATAGGAGAGTAAAAAAATATGGCTGATATGATGTGGGCAGGAAGATTTTCCAAAAAGATTGACGACACTGTAAACGCTTTCAATTCTTCCATTGCCTTTGACGGACGTATGTATAAACATGACATTCAGGGAAGTATCGCACACGCCACAATGCTGGGCGACTGCGGTATTATCTCAAAAGAGGACAGTTTACAGATTATTGACGGATTAAAGGGTATTCTGTCCGATATTGATTCGGGAAAACTGGAGCTTGACCCCTCTGCCGAAGATATTCATATGTTCATTGAGGCAGAACTGACAAAGCGTCTCGGTGACGTTGGAAAAAGGCTTCATACTTCACGTTCAAGAAATGACCAGGTTGCCGTTGATATAAGACTGTATCTGCGTGACGAGATTCAGGAAATATATGACCTTGTAAAGAAACTTGCAGTAACTCTTGTAAACATGGCTGAACAGCATACGGAAACAATAATGCCCGGATATACTCATTTACAGAGGGCACAGCCTATAACTTTCGCACAGCATTTAATGGCGTATGTTTTCATGTTTCTGCGTGACCTTGAAAGACTTCAGGACGTTTCAAAGAGAATGAATTACTGTCCTCTTGGCAGTGGGGCTTTAGCCGGTACTACTTACCGTACAAACAGAAAACAGACTGCCGAATTACTGGGATTCACTGCACCTATGGCAAACAGTCTTGACGGTGTTTCAGACCGTGACTTCTGCGTTGAGTTAAACTATGCATTGTCACTTATTATGACACACCTTTCACGTTTTTCCGAGGAAATAATAATGTGGTGTTCGTGGGAATTTAAGTTCATTGAACTTGATGACGCTTTCGCAACGGGTTCTTCAATTATGCCACAGAAGAAAAACCCCGATATTACTGAACTTATCAGAGGAAAGACAGGTCGTGTAAACGGTGATTTGATAACACTTCTTTCCATGCTGAAAGGGCTTCCGCTTGCATATAATAAGGATATGCAGGAGGACAAGGAAGCGATTTTTGACGCAGTTGATAACGTCAAACTTTGTGTAAAGACTTTCATTCCCATGATTTCAACTATGAAAGTATTAAAGGAAAATATGCGTAATGCAGCGGCAAGAGGTTTTATAAACGCTACAGACTGTGCGGACTATCTTGTCAAAAAGGGTATGCCGTTCCGTGATGCTTATAAAATTACGGGTACACTTGTTGCACAGTGCATTGAAAAGGGTCTCACTCTTGAAACACTTCCCATTGAAGATTACAAGGCAATGACTGAACTTTTCGACAATGACGTTTATCAGGCTATCAATCTTGAAACCTGTGTCCGTGAAAGGAAGTCAGAGGGCGGACCGTCTCCAGATGCAGTGAAAGTACAGATTGACATTGCCAAGAAGTCGCTTGATATTTGAATTGTATGAAGAAAAAAGATGTGATTTTTATAACGGGTCTTTCCATACTTATGGGAATTATATGGGTTGTCGGTGAAATTATTATGGGCTTATGGATAGCTGTAAATACAAAAGGTCATATATTCTGGTTTGCACTGATAGTAATTCTCACACTTGTTATAAGTGTATGGCACTCCATGCTTGAGGACGAATCAGACCTTGAAGACCCGAAACGTGCAAAATACGAACGCAAAAAAAACAAACGCAAAAATAAATAAACGGAGGAAGAAATTATGTCTGTAAAGATTTATATAGACGGTCAGGAGGGTACTACAGGTCTTAAAATACTGGAGCGTTTCGACAACAGAAATGATGTCGAAATTCTCCGTATAAGCGAGGAAAAACGTAAGGACTCGGCAGAAAGGGCAAAATTTATAAATATGTCTGATTATACTTTTCTCTGTCTGCCCGACGCTGCATCACGTGAAGCTGTATCTTTCGTGGATAATGACCATGTGAGAATTATCGACGCATCAACCGCTCACCGTACAAATCCTGCGTGGGCTTACGGTTTTCCCGAACTCTCACAGGCTCACAGAGACAAAATAAAAACTTCAAACAGAGTAGCTGTTCCGGGTTGTTATGCAAGCGGTTTTGCTTCAATAGTTTACCCGCTTGTGAATAACGGAATTATTCCCGACGATTTTCCTGTATTTGCTTACGCAACTTCGGGTTACAGCGGAGCAGGAAAAAAATCCATTGCGGTTTATGAAAGTGACGAAAAACCGTATGAATACAACAGTCCACGACAGTACGCACTTTCACAGCAACACAAGCATCTGCCCGAAATGCAGGCAGTTTCAGGACTCAGGTATAAACCTATGTTCAATCCCATAATATGTGATTATTACAGCGGTATGGTTGTAAGTGTACCGATACAGACCAGACAGCTTGATACCAAAATAACTGCCGAACAAATTCACGAAATGTACTTAAAGCACTACGAAAATGCAAAGTTTGTTGAGGTTATGCCGTTAATGTCAGCCGACGAACAAAAAGCGTTTTTCCTTGCGTCAAACACCCTCAGCGGACTTAATAAAATGCAGGTGTTTGTTTTCGGAAACGACGAACAGATTTTATTGTGTTCACGTCTTGACAATCTCGGTAAGGGTGCAAGCGGTGCGGCTGTACAGTGTCTTAATATCATGATGGGCATTGACGAAACAACAGGTCTTGCATAAGTTTCAGACGGAGGTATAACAATGAATGTACGCACAATGAATATTTCAGATTATGACAGTGTTTATGCTCTTTGGATATCCTGTAAAAACATGGGTTTTAATAATGTTGATGATTCCCACGACGGAATAGAACGTTTTCTTGAACGCAATCCGTCAACTTGTTTTGTTGCAGAAATAAACGGTGAAATTGTGGGCGTAATTATCAGCGGAAATGACGGTCGCAGAGGTTATATATACCATATGTCCGTTGCTGAAAAATACAGACGGTGCGGAATCGGAACAAAGCTCGTGAATACCTGTCTTTCAGCTTTGAAAAACGAGGGAATAAGTAAAGTTGCACTGCTCGTTTTTAAGTACAATGAAGTCGGAAACGCTTTCTGGGAAAAACAGGGCTTTACTGTAAGAGATGATATTGTCTATCGGAATAAAGCTCTTTGTGAGTTGGTGCGTATAGATACTTAATAAAGGAGTTGTAAAAAATGAATCTGAAAGAAGTCAAGGGAGTAACTTTTGTTGACGGCGGTGTGTGTGCGTCAAAGGGTTTCAGGGCAAACGGCATACAGTGCGGACTTGCCCACAAACCGCTTACCAGTACAGAAGAAAATTCAGCTGTTGCAAATAATGCACTTCCCACTAAAAAGAAAAACGACATTGCCCTTATAGTTGCAGACAAGGAATGTACTGCCGCCGCTGTTTATACAACAAACAAGGTAAAGGGCGCACCTGTTCTTGTAACTAAGGAACATATAAAAAACGGTACGGCAAGGGCAGTTATTGTAAACTCTGTAAACGCTAATACCTGTAATGCGGACGGTGTTGAAAAGGCTGAAAAAATGTGCAGTCTTGTTGCCGAAGAAACAGGAATAGACGTAAATGACGTTATAGTTGCGTCAACGGGCGTTATCGGACAGGTACTTCCTATTGAACCTATTGCAAACGGTATGAAAGAACTTGCAGAGGGTCTTACTTATGACAGTAATTCAAGAGCCGTTGAAGCTATCATGACTACCGATACACAGGTTAAAGAAGTTGCCGTAAAATTTGAACTGGGCGGAAAAACCTGCACAATGGGCGGTATGTTAAAGGGCAGTGGTATGATTCACCCCAATATGGCTACAACACTTACTTTCATTACAACTGATGTTGATATTTCTGCGGAACTTCTTCAGCGTGCATTGAGTGACGTTGTAAAAGTAACGTTAAACCGTGTAAGCGTTGACGGTGACACATCAACCAATGATATGGTCTGTGTACTTGCAAACGGTACAGCCGAAAATACACCCGTGACCAAAGAAAACGACGATTTTGAAAATTTCGTCAATGCCCTTTATGCAGTTATGATGAACCTTGCAAGAAAAATGGCACGTGACGGTGAGGGTGCGACAAAACTTATTGAATGTATATGCTCAGGTGCGGATACTGAAAAAACCGCTGAAACCGTTGCAAAATCCGTTATAACGTCAAGTCTGTTCAAGGCTGCAATGTTCGGAGAAGATGCAAACTGGGGAAGAATCTTATGTGCAGTAGGATATGCTGACGCTGATTTTGATATAAATAAAGTAGATGTTTCCATAGGTTCGGAAAAGGGAACTGTTGACGTTTGCAGAAACGGAGCAGGTGTGGAATTTTCCGAAGAAAAGGCTAAGGAAATTCTCGGTGAAGAAGAAATCATCATAAATATATCAATCGGTAACGGCAAGGGAAAAGCTGTTGCATGGGGTTGTGACCTTACCTATGACTATGTAAAAATAAACGGCGATTACCGTTCTTAAACGGAGGAAAAACAAAAGGAAAAGATTTCAAACAGTGACAAGTCACAGATACTTATCAACGCACTTCCTTATATACAGAAGTACAACAACAAAATTCTTGTTATTAAGTATGGCGGTAACGCTATGACAAACAAGGAACTCAAAGATGCTGTAATGACTGATATCGTACTGCTTTCACTGGTAGGTGTTAAAGTTGTACTCGTACACGGCGGAGGTCCTGAAATTAACGATATGCTTGGCAAACTCGGTATTGAAAGCCGTTTCGTAAACGGTCTGCGTTATACTGATGATGATACCGTGAATGTAGTAAAATGGTTCTTGCAGGAAAAGTCAACAAGGAACTTGTACAGCTTCTTGCACAGCACAAGGGCAGTGCGGTCGGACTCTGCGGAATTGACGGCGGTATGATTAAGGCTGAAAAGCAGACAACGGAAGACGGTCAGGATTTGGGCTGGGTTGGTAAAGTTACGGAAGTAAACACAAAGCCGATTCTTGATGCTCTTGCAAATGGTAATATTCCCGTTATCGCAACAGTTGCAACAGACGAACAGGGCAATACATACAACATAAACGCCGATACGGCAGCCGCAAGAATTGCCGCAGAACTCGGTGCTGAAAATCTTATCTTAATGACCGATATCGCAGGACTTCTCAGAGACAAGAATGACCCGTCAACTCTTATTCCGGAAGTAAACGTGAGTGAAGTTCCGTTCCTGAAAAGACAGGGTATTATTTCGGGCGGTATGATTCCGAAGATAGACTGTTGCGTTGAAGCTGTAAGACGTGGAGTCCGCAAGACCGTTATTATCGACGGCAGAGTACCCCACTCCATTCTCATTGAAATACTTTCAAATGAGGGCATAGGTACACAATTTGTATAAAAAAATAACAGATAAACAAAAAATTTACTTATTTGCTTGTTCTTCATATTGATTTTACAATGCAAAGAGAGTTATAATTATATGGATAGCTGTAAATTCGCCGTTAATCGCTGCGGCAGTTAAGGAGAAAGTTTTTATTATGAACACAATGGAAAAATTTGATAAGCACGTTATGCACTCATACAAACGTTACCCCCTTGTAATGCAGAAAGGTGAAGGCAGACGTTGTACCGACGAAAATGGTAAGATATATATAGACTTCGGAAGCGGTATCGGTACTAATTCCCTTGGTTACTGTGATGAAAAATGGTCTGATGCTGTTTGCAGGCAGGTGAGAACGCTTCAGCACAGTTCAAATTATTACTATACAGGCGTTCAGGCTGAATTTGCTGAAAAACTTTGTGAAACTTCCGGTTATGACTCCGTATTCTTCGGCAACAGCGGTGCGGAGGCAAATGAATGTGCAATCAAGATTGCAAGAAAATACAGTTTCGATAAATACGGAAAAAACCGTCATAATATTATAACTCTCGTCAATTCTTTTCACGGCAGAACTATGGCTACACTTTCGGCAACGGGTCAGGACGTTTTCCATAATTATTTCTTTCCGTTCCTTGAGGGATTTATAAATGTTAAGGCAAATGATATTGATGACCTTAAATCAAAACTTGATGACACTGTATGTGCCGTTATGCTTGAATATATTCAGGGTGAGGGCGGTGTCAACGCTCTTAATCAGGATTTTGTTAATGCAGTTTACGAACTCTGTGAGGAAAAGGACATACTCGTTATTGCTGACGAAGTTCAGACGGGTGCAGGAAGAACGGGAAAATTCCTTGCAGGTGAACATTTCGGAAAAAAAGCCGATATAACCACTATGGCAAAGGGTCTTGCAGGCGGTATACCGATAGGTGCGTGTCTTACAAATGAAAAATGCAGTAATGTACTTTCGGCAGGGGCTCACGGCTCTACTTTCGGCGGAAATCCAATTGCCTGTGCAGGCGGTATTGCGGTTCTCGAAAGAATCAACAGTGACGGTTTTCTTGACGAAGTAAATGAAAAGGCTGTATTTATAAGGAAAGAACTTGAAAAATGCAGTGAAATCGAATCGGTCAGCGGAATCGGTCTGATGATTGGAATTAAACTGAAAACAAAAAAGGCTTCTGACGTTGCCCAAAAGGCTCTTGAAAAAGGTCTGCTTATACTTACCGCTAAAGATAAAGTAAGACTTCTGCCTCCTCTTACTATATCAATGGAAGAACTCGGAGACGGAATAAAAATTTTGAGAGATATACTGGAGGAATGATTTAATGGATTTGGTGGTACTTACAAAAGGAAACAAATATATTGTTGAGGACAAAAAATCAAGACTTCTTTATACTGTCAAAAAAAAGGGATTCGGAAATTCAAGATTTGTACTGCTTGATTCAAGCAATTACAATCTTTATACTTTATTGCAGACAGGTGAAGAAAGAAAACCATCTTTCAGTATTGTCCTTAATGATGTTACGTTTATGACAATTACCTGTAAGTCACTGTTTCTTGACCCTACTATTATATGTGAGGGAAAAAATATGAAATTTACCCTCGCAAGCAAGGACAGACGTGAATTTACCATTTTAAGCGGTGATGATAAAAAAGGTTCAATAAGTACACGTATATCTGTATCGGGTGATTTACAGTACGATATAACTGTTGAAGATAAAATTTTTGATGATTATATACCGCTTTTTGCCGTAATTATTGACAGGGCTTTCGGTGTAATGAACAAGCAGAAGTAATTTAACGAAAGGAATGATATTAAATGAAACATTTACTTAAAATGCTCGATTTGAGTACGGAAGAAATTATCGATATACTCAATCTTGCTGACCAGCTTAAATATGAACTTAAACACGGTATTCCCCACCCACACCTTAAAGGAAAGACTCTCGGAATGATTTTCCAGAAAGCTTCCACAAGAACACGTGTCTCTTTTGAGACGGGTATGTACCAGCTCGGCGGATATCCGCTTTTCCTCTCATCACATGATTTACAGATTGGCAGAGGTGAACCCGTTCAGGATACCGCAAGAGTTCTCTCACGCTATCTCGACGGTATCATGATTCGTACCTTTGAACAGAAAGAAGTTGAAGATTTGGCAGAATACGGCAGTATTCCGATAATAAACGGTCTTACCGATTTCTGTCACCCGTGTCAGGTACTTGCCGACCTCATGACTATACGTGAATTCAAGGGCAGTTTTGACGGTCTTAAAATGTGCTTTATCGGTGACGGAAACAATATGGCAAACTCACTTATTGTCGGTTGTCTTAAAGTTGGAATGGCTGTATCCGTTGCCTGTCCCGAGGGATACCGTCCGCCGAGTGAAATACTTGAATTTGCCAAAGATTACGATAATTTTGAAATTACCGATTCACCGCTGAAAGCTGCCGAAAATGCAGACGTTCTTATTACTGACGTATGGGCTTCTATGGGTCAGGAGGGTGAAGCCGAAATGCGTAAAAAGGCTTTTGCAGGCTACCAGATTAATGACGAACTTATGGCAGTCGCTCACGACGACGCTATGGTTCTTCACTGTCTCCCCGCACACCGTGAGGAAGAAATTACCGCAAAGGTCTTTGAGGCTCACGCAAAGGAAATTTTTGAAGAGGCTGAAAACCGTCTCCACGCTCAGAAAGCCGTTATGGTAAAACTTATGGCATAATTGAATTATAAAGGAGCAGTAATTCTGCTCCTTTTTTAAATAGTTTCATTGGACGTACCATTTGGTGACGTCTTTTTTATTGCCGATTTCAGGTCATTCACAACGTTCTGAAGATGAAGTATCTGCTCGGTGCTGAATCCTGTAACGTCAAGAGTACAGTTATTTGTCAGTCCGAGCAGATAGTCGGCACTTACAGAAAAAGTCCTGCATATTTTTATAAGCATATCCACAGACGGCTGTATATTACCGTTTTCCCAGTTGCTGACACATTGCTTTGTGACAAAAAGTTTTCTGCCAAACTGAATCTGGTTTAAACCCAGTGATAACCTTAATTCTTTTATACGTTCTTCAAACATAATATTGTTTCCTCCTTGGTCAATTGTTACAATACTATTGTAAATTATTACTTGACAAAACTGGAATACTATGGTATATTGTTAATAGACAAACAGAAGTCATGATAATATTCGGAGATAAAATTTAAATAATTCAAAAGGGAGGATTTCTTTGAAAAAAATAATTATATTTTTGATTTCGTATGTGGTAACGTTTGGAATTGTCGCACTTGTAGCAGGTCTGGCATCATCTGCCGGAGAGGGAATTGCAATTGTGTTTTTAACCGTACTTACTATTTTTGGGTGGAGATTTATTAATTTTATTACACCATCATATTTTATATGGCTACCATTGGCTGGGTGGGTCATTTATATTATTGTAAAATGTATTGTATCTGCTTTTCTTGGTATATTTATAATTCCTTATCATGTTGCAAAAATGATTATTGAAAGATGGTCTTGATTGATTTTATATGTGTGGAATGAAAATTATCATGCTTTTGTTTGTATTATCTAAAAAATGTGCGGAATTTAAATCGATTTTTTACTTGACAAAATATAAAAACGGTGGTATAATAATAAAGCTGTTGAACGGAGCGGAAAAAAGTTGGAAAAAAGAATGTTTTTGGACTTCGGAAAGTTAAGTTTGCAGAAATTCTTTGAACAATTTAAAAAAACGCTTGACAAAACCGTTTGAAAGTGGTATAATAATTAAGTTGTCTGACACGGGCAACACCACAGGTTTGAAAAAATCTTCTGAAAAGGGGTTGACAAACAAAAGAAACTGTGGTATAATAGTTAAGTCGCTTTTCGGAGTGACGGTCACGAAAAAAAGTTTTTTTGAAAAATCTTGAAAAAGTACTTGACAAAAACTTGAAAACGTGATATAATAAATAAGCTGATTAATCAGCACAGCATCTTGAAAATTGAACAATGCTAAAATAAGTAACGACCCTTGAAATTTCTTTAACGAGAAAAGTCAAGTAAAGACTAAAAAATACGCAGTAATAACGCAAGCGTTATTGAACAGGATTTCAAAAAGTCGGAAGACTTTTGATATACAACTTTTATAAAGAGTTTGATC
>JAGAQS010000159.1 GCA_017622635.1 Ruminococcus sp.
CATGGCACTTTTGGTTATACTCAGTTTTATTTTTTCAATTTTCTATATGTCATTTCTGAGTCATAATTATCAGAAAAATATGGCTGAAACCGTCATAGACTTTGCCAATGCCGTAATTGATGCAGATGACGCAAAGGATTTTCTTACCACAAGAAACAAAAACAACACCTATGATTCCGTTCAGAAAAAGCTGAAAGATTTTCAGGAGAAAAACAGCAGTTTTGTCAACCGTATTTCTCTCATAAGTTTCAGCAATTCGGCAGGCAACTATATTTACGATACGGGAGAAGAAGAACTCGGAAACCGTCTTGAATATGACAATTATATGGCTTCTGTCAAGACCGAACTTATCAACGGTCGAAATTCGTGGACAGCAAGAAGAAAAAATATCCTCTGTGTTTTTCAGCCGTTGAGAACCGTTGAAGATAAAAATGCAGGTTACATAATAGCCGAACTGAAAGAACCGTTTACGGAAAAATATTATATGTACATAACAATAGTATACGTTTTTATCATGCTGTCGGGAATAATTTTCGTTCTGATTTTCAATGCATACATGGAACAGAAACTTTTCCGTCCTATGCACAGCCTGATTGAAGCTTCAAAATGCTTTACAGGTGAAAAAGATAAGACTTCCAATAATATGGATATATTTACAGAAAACCGTGACGACGAAATAGGTCAGCTTGAAAAATCAATCAAAAAAATGTTCCTTGACATAAACAACAGTACGGAAAATCTTTCAAGGGCAATATATGATGCAAACCACGACGGAATGACACAGACACTCAATAAACGATGTTATCAGAATATGGAAAAAATGTTCAGAAGCTGTTCGTCACTGTGTATAATATACTTTGATGTCAATAACCTCAAACTCATGAACGATACGCTCGGTCACGAAAAGGGCGACATGGTTATAAAAAGAGCGGCGGAATACATAAAAAGTTTTCTCAGACAGTCCGACTACTGTTTCCGTATGGGCGGAGATGAGTTTCTTATGGTAATGACTGAATGTACTTTCCGTGAAATTGATACTCTTATTGAACATATTGAATCAGATGCACCGTTTATACTCAACGATAATTCAGATACGGTAAAATGTGCCCTTTCTTTCGGTTATGCATACGCAAAGGGGGAATATTCATATGAAGAACTTCTATCAGAAGCGGAAGAAAATATGTATTCCAAAAAAGCCGAACTGAAAAACCTGCTGAATATGCCCGAACGTTGACGGAGGTAATTTATTTTGGACAGTAAAAAAAAGAAAAAATATCTTTCAATTGCTTCTGATTTAAGTATAAAAAACAAGATGCTGTTTATTAACCTGACCGCAGTTATTTCAGTGGCGGTTGTGATATTTGCGGTATTTAAAACAGTAAATACCGTTCAGAAAGAAAAACAAACCGATATGCAAAAAACCATTATCACGGCTTCCGAGCATCTTATGGAAATGACTGTTGAAAGCGGTGTCGCCATAGCAAAAACAATCTACACAAACGAAAGTATATATGCTTTTCTGAACAGGGATTATCCGTCGTCTGCCGAATATTACGACGCTTTCTATGAATTTCAGAAAAACAGTTCCCTTGCCATAGCCGACACGAATATAGTAAAAAAATATACGGTATATTCGGAAAATTCTTCCGTTCTTCAGGGAGGGTTTATAAGTTCCTTTGATTCCGTAAAAAATCAGGAATGGTATCATGCGTACAAAAAAATGGACAAACCCATGATTCTGTATATATCAGACAATAATGTATCACTTATAAGAAAACTCGATTTCCAGACACTCAGTACGGGCGAAAGCTGTCTGAAACTCGACCTTAATATGAACCTGCTCACCAATTACTGCGACAACCTTGATTTCAACGGTGAACTTTACATAATAAGCGGAGGTTCACTTATATACAGCAGTAACAAGGATATGACAATTGACAAAACAGACATAAATCAGGACTTTGAGTGTTATACAAAAAATTACTACACTGCCGATATCGAATATTATTCACACGAAACAAAAAAACCCATGATTCAGTTTATAAAGGACAGTTCAATGTTTATTTTTATTTTCACCGCTTTGCTTATTGTAATGATTGTTCTTGGACAGATTTTTGCAGTAAACATAAAAAAACGTATACGTTCGTCTGCCGAAGCCCTCTGTAAAGGAGAAAAGTTAAATATATACAAGGGAAAAGACGAAGTAGGCGAACTTATTGACATATGTTCGGCAGTATCGGAAAAGCTTACACTCAGCAGTAATGAACGTGAACGTACAAACGAAGAATTTTTACAGAAAAATTCAAGCTACAACTCACTTTTTACTACCGCCATGCGTCTTGATGCAGAACTTTACACTATGAAAAATTATCCCGAAATGCATACCGTTGACAGTGAAAACATACCTTTTGAAGAAGAATTTGAAAATATCCGTATTGTAGCTGAAAAGAACGGTGTTGAAATAAGTTCTGAAATTATGGACTCTCACGGAATTGAAGTTCCCGCATACTCACTCATGCTTATCGCAGACGACCTTATATCACCAGACACGAAAACGTCTGTAAAAGCATTTGACAATGAAAACGGTGTAAGCATATCATTCCATACAGACAAAATTCAGGAATCGTCAAAAGTACTTAAAATAAATGCCGTTTTTGAGGACGGCGGTATAACAGACGAATATTCATTCAGACACAATTATACGTATAATCCGTATATCCGCCTTAAACACTGTCTGGGCAGTAATACGGAAGCGGAAATAACCAACAGAAACGGATTTACATTAGTTATAAATATAATTTCGGAAAAGAGTGATAATGTATGAATTTACGAAGAATAACAGCATTTTTAATGTCCTGCACTGTACTTGTTTCGTCGGCAGGGTGCGGAAAAAAAGAAAAAGCCGAAAAGGATATAAGAGTATATACAAGTTTTTTCGGTGCAAGAGGAAACGAAATCAGCAAGGACAATGACATTCAGCAGCTTATCGCAGAAAAAACAGGGGCAATGTGTGAGGAAACGTGGCTTGACGAACGTGAAGATTTAAACACGGTTTTCAGTGATATGATGATTTCAAACAAATACCCCGACTTTCTTGTACCTGACGGCGAAAACTGCCGTAAACTGATAAAATCAGGGGCTTTCATACCTCTTGACAATTACTGGGACAAATACCCGAATATAAAGAATTTCTACTCCGAAAGCGAGTGGAACAGAGTAAGGTCAGATGACGGTCATATATATACAATACCGCTTTTTTCAAGCTGTTATCTGCACGATACCGCAACAAACCACAATGATGAGGCTTTCTGGGTTCAGGTACGTGTGCTTGAATGGGCAGGCTACCCCGAAGTAAACACCCTTGACGAATATTTTGACCTTATCGAAAGTTACATAGAAGCAAACTCGACAAATGAAAACGGTGAAAACTTTATAGGATATGAAATCCTTGCAAACGATACTTACTTCTTCAGCCTCGACAATCCGCCCATGTTCCTTGACGGATACCCCAACGACGGCAACTGCATAGTTGACCCCGAAACCCTTGAGGCTAAAGACTACAACCTTTCCCCCACTGCTGAAAAGTGGTTTAAAAAACTCAATGAGGAATATAAAAAGGGTATTATAGACCCTGAATGTTTTGTCCTCACCAGTGACCAGTATTACGAAAAACTCGCTACCGGAAACGTTCTCGGAATGGTAGACCAAAACTGGAACTTCAACGGTGCAGTGTCAGAACTTCCGCCCGAATGTACATATATCCCTCTCAGTATCACAATAGAGGACGGCATACAGGGACAGTATCATTCAATAGCATCTTTCAACGATTCCACAGGTCTCGGAATTACCACAAGCTGTACCGACATTGAAGGTGCTTTACAGTTCCTCAATGACCTGCTCTCTCCCGAAATTCTTACACTGCGTTTCTGGGGAATAAAGGACGTTGACTATAAAATTGACGAAAACGGTGTTTTCTATCATACGGAAGAACAGGCTAAACAGTGGAGAGATGCGGAATATGCAAAAAATCACATATGTTTATATAACTATTTCCCGTACTATTTCGGTATGAATCAGGACGGTATAAATGCCTACTGTCCGAGCTGTCAGCCGTCGGAGTTCTATAAAACCCGTTCCGACGACGTTAAAAGATGTTTTGACGCATACGGTGTAAAGACTTACGTTGAATTCCTCAACGAAGCATCTGACAATCCCGCATGGTTTCCTATGTGGAGCTATTCGCCCCCCGAAAACACCGATTCTGCAAACGCTGCAAATCAGATTAATGAACTTAAACACCGTTATCTGCCGAAAATAGTAATGAGTGACGACTTTGAAAGCGAATGGAAAGAATACAAAGAGGCATACGGTAAAACAAATTCACAGGCTTACTTTGATGACCTGACAGCAGAAGTAAAAAGAAGAAAAACCCTCACGGAATAAAAAGGAGGTTTATATTATGGGGTTTGAAATCAAAAACAACATACTTTTGAACTACACAGAAGAAGAAAACATAACAGAAATTAAAATACCTGACGGCATAAAAATTATCAAAGAGCGTGCATTTGCAGAATGTGAAAATATTAAAGAAGTAATCATTCCTGACAGCGTGACAAGTATCGGAGATGAAGCTTTTTATGGCTGCCGAAGCCTTACAAGCATTACCATTCCCGACAGTGTTACAAGTATCGGAGAATGGGCTTTTCATGGTTGCAAAAGCCTTGAAACAGCATCAGTTCCCGAACATCTTGACGGAAAAATTGATGAGGTTTTTTCAAAAAATACTAAAATTATCTACAGATATAAAAACTTTAAAATAAAAGACGGTGTACTTATAAACTATATTCCAAAAGATGATGTGACAACAGTAACTATACCTGACAACGTAAAAATTATCGGAGATAAGGTTTTCTATGATTGTCAAAATCTTAAAAATATTACTATTCCAGACAGTGTTACAAGTATCGGAGATAATGCTTTCTCTCTTTGCAAAAGCCTTACAAATATAAATATTCCAAACGGTGTGACAAGTATTGGGGATTCTGCTTTCTTTTTTTGTCAAAATCTTAAAAATATTACCATTCCCGACAGTATTACAAGTATCAGAAATCATACTTTCTATGGTTGCCACAATCTTATAAATATTACCATTCCCAACAGTGTTACAAGTATCAGAAATTATGCTTTCTCTTGTTGCAATAGTCTAACAAGTATAACTATTCCTGTCAGTGTAAAAAATATCGGAAATTATGCTTTCTATGATTGCAGAAGCCTTAAAAATATAAATATTTCAAACAGTGTGACAAGTATTGGAGATAACGCTTTCCGTAATTGCATAAACCTTACAAGCATTAAGATTTCAAAAAGTGTGACAAGTATTGGAGATGATACTTTCGCTTGTTGCAAAAGTCTTACAAATGTAAATATTCCAAACAGTGTGACAAGCATTGGAGATAATGCTTTCTCTTGGTGCAAAAGACTAACAAGTATAACTATTCCTGACAGTGTAAAAAATATTGAAGAAACGGCGTTCTACCTCTGCGATAATCTTAAAACCGCATCAGTTCCAAAACATCTCAAAAGAAAACTGAAAAATGTTTTTCCGAAACATACAAAAATCATATACAGATAAAAAAATTCCCGTATCTTATCACGATACGGGAGTTTTTATTATTTCAGAATTATTCCTGTACACCTGCTCTTTTCGTCAAAAATCAGAAGCAGGACATTTTCATCAAAAGATACTTCAAAAGCACTTACTGCTTTATTTTCGGCATCTACAGCCTCATAAACAGAAATAATATTTCCGTTGTCCAGTATGCTGTGTGCAAGTTCATTAAGTCTGTTCATTGTTTATCCTTTCATTATAAACTATGTCCTCACGCAATCAGTTCATGATATGACATTTTCAGCGATGTTGCAATAGCTATCAGTGTACTTGCCTTAGGAATAAATTTTCCGCTTTCTATTCTGGATATATACCCCTGTGAAAGCTTTGAAATTTCCGCAAGTTCAGGCTGAGTAAGACCGAGTTCTTCACGTCGGTTCTTAATTCTTCTTCCAATCATAAAAAAAATCATTCCTTTCTGTTTACTTTTTTATTTTATTGTGATAGAATAGTATAAGCATAACTATGCCCTGAAATATTCATCACGAATATTATAAATCCAATAATAGAATTTGTCAATGTTTTTTAATACTAAAATAAGAATTTTGTACAGTTGCATAATTCTGATTTTAGAATTTTGTGTGAGGTGTACAATTTATGGCAAAAAAATTAAAGCCGTCCGAAGATTATGACAACATATTCAACAGAATATTAGAACAATGTACCGTCAGCAATATTACTGTATCAGAACTGATTGATATGTGCGGACTCAGCAGGAGCGTTATGACAGCGTGGAAAAAAGGCAATATAAACCCTAAAGCACTGAGTATGATATGTAAGCGTCTTAATGTATCAATGGAATACATTGCCGACGGTGAGACTCCTCCGCCCGACGTTCCGAAAAACAACGATATCAGACTTATAAATGCAAGGGAAAACGAATTTTTACGGCTGTTCAGAACAATTTCCGAAGAAGAACAACTTAAACTTATGGGGAGGCTTGAACTTCTTTCAGAACTCGCCGAAACAGAAGAAAACGCCGTCTGAAAATAAAAATCACGGTAAAACATAAATAATGCCTGTTATTATATACATGAATGGCAACGTACTTTCTGTTATTTTACACAATTAAAAAAAGAAAGTTTGTGCAGATTTTTTTATGATATATATTGACAAAACTGTAAAATAATAGTATAATATTAATAATAAATATCGTTTTTAATTTAAATATCAAAATACAGATGAGGTGATTTTATGAATAAAAAGTTAAAAAGAATGTTAGCGACTGTTTCGGCAGTAGCTATGTGTGCGGTTTCGGTTGTTTCAACTGGTGCAGGTGCGAAATATGTATATACAGATAAAGAAATTACATCTTATACCACTTCATTTATTGCTCTTGGACGTAACTATCATTTATGTCAGGAACTTATTGATTATTATGCCGATACTGAATACAGTGATTCTTATGGAAGAATATATATATGTGATGAACCTCTTCGTATTAATTCAGAGGGTAAAGAATATTATCTGCCTGCCATGAGTACTGAAACAGGTTCGGACAGTGCAAGTATATTGGAATTGGCAACATATACAGTAAACAATGAAGAAGAACTTTTAACAGTTCAGAATATTTTATCACAGTATGATATTGAATATGAATATAACGACGAATATAAAAATTCTGTTCATGTCTTAAATCAGCCTTATACAAAAGAATTTTTTGAGGCAATACAAAAAATAAAAGACGAAACAAGTCTTATATTACAAGGCGTTAAAGAGTTATCGCCGATTACTGTCACAGACGTTGTAAACGAAATCGAGCCTACCCTTTCGGGCGACACGGACTGTGACGGCAAAGTAAACATCAATGATGCAGTATTTGTTATGCAGTCAATAGCAAATCCCGACAAGTATCAGCTTTCCGAACAGGGCAAGGCAAACGCCGATATAGACGGTAACGGCTTAACCCTCAGTGATGCTGTTACGATACAGGAAATGGCAGCAAGCCACCTCTACGACTGAATATAATTCAAAGGACGTACTTCGGTGCGTCCTTTTGTTTTTTTCACGGTCAAATACGCTTGACAATTCCGTACTTATATATTATAATAATAAGTAACGCATTTGCGGTATAAATATAATTATTAAGGAGTGCAATTACATGGCTGTAAAAAAAATGTCCCGTGAAAGCTACAACAAACTTGTTGCAGAGCTTGACGACCTTAAAATCAATAGACGTAAAGAAGTTGCCGAAAGACTGAAAGTAGCACGTTCTTACGGAGACCTCTCCGAAAACGCCGAATACGACGAAGCAAAAAATGAGCAGGCTATTCTTGAAGCTCAGATTGCAGAATTGCAGTATACTATAGATAATGCCGAAATTATCGAAAACGCATCAACAGATGAAGTCGGCATGAGTTCAAAAATCACAATAAAACGTCTTGATACAGGAAAAATCGAAACTTTTACAATCGTAGGTACTAACCACGCAAACGTAAGAGAGGGCAAGATTTCCGACGAGTCCCCGATAGGTAAGGCAGCAATGAAGAAAAAAGTAGGGGAAGTATTTCTTGTGGACGCTCCTGCGGGAGAACTCCGCTTTGAAGTTGTGGAAATATCAAAGTAATAAGAGACAGAAAGGAACGTATTTTTATAATGAACGAAAATCAGGCAAATCCTGCTCAGACAGAAGAACAGGACATAAATATTCTCAAGAAAGTAAGACTTGACAAGCTCAATGAACTTAAAAACCGTAATGCAGACCCTTTCACCGTTACAAAGTATGATGTAACCGCAAAGGCTGGCGAACTCAAAGCCAAGTACGAGGCAGATGAGGCACGTATTATCAATGAGGCGGACGATGACGAAGAAAAAGTAAAAGAGGGTCTGGAAACACTTAAAGCTGTTGATTTCCGTCTTGCAGGTCGTATAATGAGCTGGAGAAACATGGGCAAGGCTAATTTTATTGACATACGTGACGATTCTGACAGAATACAGGTTTATGTACGTCAGAACGATATCGGCAAGGAAGAATTTACAGAGTTCAAAAAGTGGGATATAGGCGATATAATCGGTGTCGAGGGCTTTGTATTCAGAACACGTATGGGTGAAATCTCTATCCACGCCCACAAAGTCACACTTCTTTCAAAGTCCCTGCTCCCCCTCCCTTAAAAATGGCACGGTCTCAAAGACCAGGATATGAGATACAGACAGCGTTATGTTGACCTTATCGTAAACCCCGACGTTAAAGATACTTTCGTAAAAAGAAGTATGATTATACGTGAAGTACGTAATTATCTCGACAATCTCGGATATCTCGAAGTTGATACACCTGTACTGCATACCCTTGAAATCGGTGCGGCAGCAAGACCTTTTGTAACTCACCACAATACACTTGATATTCCCATGTATCTCAGAATAGAGACTGAACTTTATCTCAAGAGACTTATTGTCGGCGGTTTTGAAAGGGTTTACGAAGTTGGTCGTATTTTCCGTAACGAAGGTATGGACACATCACACAACCCCGAATTTACTACTGTTGAAATGTATCAGGCTTACACCGATTATATCGGCATGATGGATTTGATTGAAAATATGTACAGGACTATTGCCGAAAATGTATGCGGTACTTCAAAGATTATGTATCAGGGCGTTGAAATTGATTTGGGCAAGCCTTGGGAACGTCTTACAATGATTGAGGCTGTAAAGAAGTATGCAGGTGTTGACTACAACGACTGGGCTGACGACGAGTCAGCACGTGCCTGTGCAAAAGAAAAGGGCGTTGAAGTTGACGAGGGTGAAAACGCTACAAAGGGTCATGTACTTATTGCATTCTTTGATGCTTTCGTTGAGGACAAACTTATTCAGCCTACTATCATATACGATTACCCCGTTGAAAATTCACCTCTTGCAAAAAGAAAACCGTCTGACCCTGCATTCACTGAACGTTTTGAATACTTCATTTACTGTCGTGAAATGGGTAACGCATTTTCAGAACTCAATGACCCCGTTGACCAGAAAGAACGTTTTGTAAAACAGGTTGAAGCAAAGAGGGCACAGGGTGCAAATGCGGAAGTTGATGAGGATTTTGTAACCGCTCTTGAATACGGACTCCCCCCGACAGGCGGTCTCGGATTCGGTCTTGACAGACTTGTTATGTTGCTTACCGACAGTGCGTCAATAAGAGATGTACTTCTTTTCCCGACTATGAAACCAATTCCCGCAAACAGTGGCAGACCTGTCAAGGAAGAAGAATAATAACAACTGTTTAACAATTAATTCAATAAAAAAGACGGTAATTTAAATAAACTGCCGTCTTTTTTCGTGAAAAGGAGTGATTTATATTTGGAGAGTTTCAATCATATTGTAAAGAATATTGATGACTTTGTATGGGGCATACCGCTTATACTTATTATAATATCCTGTGGAATTATGCTGACTGTAAAAACAGGTTTCATACAGATAAAAAAACTCGGTACTGCCCTTAAATTCATGTTTAAAGACGAAGAAAACGCCAAAGGTGAAGTTTCAAGTTTTGCGGCACTGTGTACGGCATTGTCGGCAACTATCGGCACGGGAAACATAGTAGGCGTTGCTACTGCCATGAGTGTAGGCGGTGCAGGTGCTTTGTTCTGGATGGAAATAGCCGCATTTTTCGGCATGGCTACAAAATACGCTGAGGGACTTTTAGCCGTAAAATACAGGACAGTCGATAATCAGGGAAGTATTATCGGAGGACCTTTCTATTATATTGAAAACGGTCTCGGCAAAAAATGGAAATGGCTGGGAAAACTTTTCGCACTGTTCGGACTTCTTGCCGGAATTATGGGAATAGGCACTATTACACAGATTAACGGAATAACGTCCGCCGTCAACGGTTTTTTTGACCCGAACGCTGAAAATACCGTTGTGATTTTCGGCAATGAATATACATACACAACTATTATAGCAGGCTTTATTATAACGGTACTTGTTGCACTTATAATAATAGGTGGTATAAAACGTATCGCATCTGTTTCTGAAATAGTAGTCCCTGCAATGATTGTAATATATATAGGCTGTTGCCTGATTATAATTTTCGGTCATATCAAGGAAATACCGTCGGCTGTTGCGGAAGTTGTAAAAAGTGCGTTTGGATTCCGTTCTGTAGCAGGAGGGTTTGCGGGAATATCCGTTGTAATGCTGTCAATGCAGAAAGGTATTGCAAGGGGTATCTTCTCAAATGAAGCAGGACTCGGCTCTGCACCTATTGCGGCAGCCGCAGCACGCACAAAAGAGCCTGTACGTCAGGGACTTGTTACAATGACGGGAACTTTTATAGATACAATAATTGTATGCACAATGACGGGTCTTGCAATTGTAATGGCAGGCAGTCACGAAAAAGAAGGTCTCGAAGGCGTTGCAATAACAACAGATGCATTCCGCTACGGACTCCCGTTCCCCGAAAAAGTCTCATCACTGTTAATTATGTTATGTTTATCTTTTTTTGCATTCACAACAATTTTAGGCTGGAATTATTATTCCGAAAGATGTCTGTCATATCTTGTCGGTTCTAAAAAGTCAACAACTGTTATTTACAGGTGGGTTTATGTACTCGCAGTTTTTGCAGGTCCTTACCTCACTGTAGAGGCTGTATGGAATATCGCCGATATTTTCAACGGTTTAATGGCTCTCCCGAATATAATAGCACTTATCGGACTTTCGGGAGTGGTCGCCTCCGAAACAAAAGATTATCTGAAACGCCACAAAAAAACTTGACAATATAAAAATATTCTGATATAATATACTATTATTACTTTTTACTTATCGGAGGAATTATGAAAAAAGATAACAAAAACGTCCCCGAATACGACAGCGACGATGAAAAACTTGACATAAACAAAAGTGTTTTTCAGTCCGCACGTGAATTAAGAGAACAACGTAACGCCGAACTTGAACAACAGCAGATTGAAATGCAGAAACAGATAGAAATGCGTAAACGTCAGAAACAAGAGGAGTATGACAGAAAAATCCGTGAAGAACGTATAGAGCTCATGCGTCTGAAACAGGGTGTAATTGAAGAAAGCGAAACAATCCACGAAGAACACCCCGAAGAAATAAAACTTTCTTTCTGGAAAAAAATAACAAACTTTTTCTACCACAACAAATGGTGGCTTTTCCTTGTTATATTCTTCGTGGCACTTGCAAGTTACCTGATGTATACTCTTATTATGCGTCCACGTCCCGACATGATTGTTTTAGTACTCTGCGATAACGAGGCTATAGGTAACTCTGTACAGTTTGAAGATTATATTGAAACTTTCATAGAAGATTACAACGGCAACGGTGAAATAAAAGTTTCCGCATATTATATCCCCTACTCCGACAACGCTTATACCAACTACCAGACAGGCAACGAAACTAAACTGACTACCGAAATGCAGTCTGCCGAAGCCATGATAGTTGTAGGCGGTTCAAATATAAACCCCGTAATTGACCCCGAAAATACACTTGTTGATCTGTCTGAAATCTACCCCGACAACGTTCAGGTCAGAAGTTACGGCTTTTTCCTGAAAAATACAGATTTTGCGGAACGTATAGGCATAGCCGAAGAAGATGTGACAGGTGATTTGTATATAGGTATCAGAAAACCCCGAAATCTCCTTTATTCCGACGAAGAAGAAATGCAGGCAACTTATGACAGGGATTTCCCCGTACTTGATAAAATAATAGAAGATTTATCAAAATAACACAAAAAACTGCTGTACTGAAAAAGTACAGCAGTTGCTTTTTATAGATACAATTCACAAAACAGCTTTTTCCATTCACAGTAAAGCTTTATATCGTCATCACAAGGATTTTCACCGTTATTCAGTGCGGTATATATACGCTGTCCCGCTTTTGCACCGTCAGCGGAAATATTTTTCTTACGTTCGGAAATACACCATTCCCCACACTCCGCAATACACGACACAACAGGCATATTTCCGTCAGCGTCTGTAATTGATTTTTCACTGTCATTAACGGGAATTTCCGTTATATTCAGATTCATGAAAGGCGGTAACAGGATTTCGGCTTCTTCCGATTTTGTGTAAACATCAAGTACTTCCGACATTGAAATACATGACGTTCCGACAGGAATTACAAACTTCATAAGGGTAATGCCTTTTCTGTCCCGATACTCTTTCAGAAATCCAGACGTTGACGTTGACGTGAATGAAACTGTTTTTTCCGACTGTTTTATAAAAGCGTAATCCGAAAAACGTTCCACACGGTAAGCAGAAACATTACTTTCCGCACGGCATTTACAAAAAGCCGAAAACATATTGTCATAAAAATCAAGCAGTCTGTCAATATCGTCCAGTATTGCAGGATTCAGAAATTTACCCTCTGATGCCCGTGCTTTTTCGGTACAGATACCGTCGTAAAAAAGTGAATTAAGTACAAGATATGCTTTTTGTTCGTCCCAGAAAACATTATCCCCCGAAATGTCACCCGTATAATATTTTAGGGCGGATTTTTCCCTGTTATTTAAGTACTGATTCATGAATAGCGAAATGTTTCGGTATTCCCTGCGACATGATGGGATTAAGCTCACCCTGTATCAACGGCAGGAAATAAGGCAGTGCAAAATCTCTGATATTGTTTCCGGCAGAATTTATATATTCTTTCGGGAGTTTCTTCTCATTGTTTGCGATTTCATAAGCGTCAGCCGTTTCGATAACCACAGTATACGGCATATCCGAAACTCTGCGGAATACCATTACTTTACCCGTTTCACCCCTCAACGCATATCTTACACCTGCCGCACCTATACTTTCAGCTTCGTCAATATCGGTTTTTGAGGCAAGGTGTGAAGAACATCTCTGCATTACATTAAGTTCAATCGAACGTACTTTACAGCCGATTTCCTTTCTGACAATATCTTCAAGATACTTGCCTATTCCCGACAGGTATTTGTGACCGAAATTGTCAACAACACCCGACTGTACACCCTCGGGAAC
>JAGAQS010000160.1 GCA_017622635.1 Ruminococcus sp.
ATGTTTCAATTCCCAATGCATTAAGTAAAATATTGTAACATCTGCCGTATCCCTCACATACGGAAGAATCATTCATAAAAACAGAAGCGTCATTGTGGTTTTTCGGCTGTTTTGTTGTTTCGTAGTCATAGCTTACATTGTTACACACCCAGTCATGAGCCGCCTTTATCTTCTGCATATCGTTCATACTGTCATCAATATATTGGTCAATAAATTTATCCGTTTCCGCCTGTATGTAGAGATTTATAAAACCCAGATTATCAGCACCGTTGAAATTCTTCATTATAAAATCTTTTATCTCAGGACGGAAACTTTTTGTTTCGGTATCAAAAACAGGAACAGAATTAATATTCGTCAGTTTTTCACAGTCATTAAAGGCACTTCCTTCAATTTCCCTGTCCGTATCAATTACAATGTCGGTCAGGGCATGATTTTGTGCAAATGAATTTAATTGAAGTTTAACATCACCGCCAAGCGTTATTTTTTCAAGACTGTCACAGCCACGGCAGGAACTTGAACTTACTTTTATATTACCGTTAAGCGTAAGTTCTTTAAGGCTTGTACAGTAACCGAGTGAATCAATATTCAATGCCAAATCCATATTGTCGGGAAAAACAATCTCTTCAAGAGACGTGCAGTCCCTGAAAGCACTCTGTCCGATTGTAAGCGTCGGTGAATCTCCTGTAAATTCAACACGTTTCAGATTTTTACAGCCTGAAAATGCATTTAACCCTACATTACATGAACCGTCTAAAATTACTTCTTCAATTCCTGTATTTTTAAACGCACCGTTTTGTATATCAATATTACTGCCTTTTATGGTCAGCGATTTCAGTGCTTCGGGATTGTTCAGACTGAAATTCAATATTTCCGTCACATCGGGCGGAAAAACTATTGAACCAAGGTCTATACCTGCATCACTACACTTGTTCCAGAAATTTTCATTGACTGACTTTATCGGAGCGTCAAGAAAATATTCGGGAATAACAACGTCTGCCACCGTACCCGATACTGTCTCAGGGTTATATGACTGGATTTCCGCTTCATATTCATTTGTTTCCCTGTTATATGATACCAATACTTTAAAAGGACCTGAATCCGTTATAATATTTCCATATGAATCACTTGCACTGTTTTCCGCCAGAAAAACGTTATCGGGCAAATTAAAATTAATGTCCTTGAAAGCATTGACCGAAACAATCAGATTATCATGAAACTCCACTGATTTCAGTTTTGAACAACCCGAAAAAGTACCGCCCGGAACTACTTTCATAGCTTTCGGAATATTGACAGACTCAATATTTGAATTTCTGAATACAGCATATCCGAAATACTCTACAGTATCAGGTATCTTTACTGATTTTGCATATTTATTTCCCTCAAATACCCCACCGTAAACGGCAGTCACTGGAATACCTGCAACCGTTTCGGGAATTTCAATACTTTCTTCTTTGTCATATGATATATATGAAATAAGTTCCATTCCACCAATCTCATGATTCTGAAAATCAAATTTATAATCAATCATTATTTCTCCGCTTTCAATTACGCTCTGTTCAAATCCCTCTCCGAAACGCTTTATTGATGACGGAATATACATCTGAGAAAACCCTTTTTCATTGAAAATTTTTCCCGAAATACTCACAACAGGATACTTTTCAATTTCAGACGGAATGTCAACAGATGAATAGTGTATTTTAGGATTATAACCTGTAAGTTCAACACATGGTGTATCACATATTCCATCTATACTGTCATAAACAATATAGCTCCAGTCACCGCTTACTTTTTCTTCTTCTGCATGAGCAACAACCGAACTTTCGGGATAATACCCGCAGACCGCCGTTACCCCCGAAAAACAGCTTGCAAGAATAAGTATGTATGCAATATTTCTTTTTAATGATTTCAAGTTAAACACCTC
>JAGAQS010000161.1 GCA_017622635.1 Ruminococcus sp.
GCTTTACGGTACGCCCGTAGGTGCAACAATTGTTACGGCAGACATTGCTGTATTTTTCATATTCAGTATTGTATCATCTTTTTCAGGCATAAAAAAATGACCCGCAAAGGTCATTTTTTTATTATCAGTCCAAATCGTTTATCTCCATGAAAATTCTCTGCATCTGCAAATCTGTTTCGGCTATCCTCTCCGCACACTCTCTCAGTTCTTCGGAAATTTCGGGGGTTATTGCAGCCGACGGTTTGTATTTAAGCTGATGTTCAAGACTTGCCCAGAAGTCCATTGCTATAGTCCTTATCTGAATTTCAACGGGTGCGTACTGTTTACCGCCCGACAGATAGACAGGCACGCTGACTATAAGGTGATAACTTCTGTAACCGCTCGGCTTCGGATTTTTTATGTAGTCTTTTTTCTTTATTACCGTGAAATCATCACGCTGACACAGCATATCTGCAATGGCGTATATATCGCTTATGTAACAGCAGGTCACACGTATTCCTGCGATATCGAGAAGATTCTTTCTTGCCGACTCGGTTGTCAGTGGTAACTCTTTCTTCTGTAGTTTTCCTATTATCGACTGCGGAGATTTTAAACGGCTTTCAATCGTGTGAATGGGGTTACGCTGAAACTTCACTTTAAATTCACTGTCAAGTACGTTGAGATAAGTTTTTGTGACTTCGATTGCCGAATCGTAAAGATGTGACAATTCAAGAAAATCAAAAAACAGGTTTGCCATCTTTTCTTTTACAGAATCGGGATTCTGCTTTACAAGAATGGGAAAATTATCCAGTACTTCGGTAAACATTTCCTTTTCACTCATATTCAATTTCCTTCCTTTCACAAAAAACAGTTAAGTTTATTATATCTTTATAAAACAGACAGGTCAACAGCGGAAAATGTCTGTTAAACGCTTATTCTGTCGATAATGGACATCACAGCCGTCATATACGAATCTGTTTCGTCAGTGGCAATTTCAGAATCTTCATTCAGTTCACCGTCAGTAAAAATCTTTCCTGCCCGACTGTCAACCATGATTACAGAGCCTTTTTCATTTCCGTAAAGACGTTTTTTATATTGTTCACAGAGTTTCTTTTCGGATTTTCCGTTTACCGTAACAACGGAAATATTTCTGTTTTCAAGAATCTGCATGAGTTCATTTTTTTCGTCCTCACTGAAAATCCCTGCATTGTCAAAAACGTACTGCGGACAGTTTTCGGCAAGTTTCATAATTCTGAGAACCGCCGATTTACAGTCATTTTCCACGATTTCACGTGTTGCAGTATAAAATGCGGACTTCTCGTCATCTTCCGAAATACATTCGGCACAATTCCCTTTCTTATACAGAAAATCAACATTTGTATCGTCGTTAAGCAGAAGAAGCAGACCGCTTTCGTCACCGTCATAAAGTTCCCTATAGGACTTTTCCGCAAATTCTTCGGGAGTATGACCGTCAAGACTTGAAACCGTTACAACCGCCGTATTGATAAGATAATTTTCGTACAGAAATCCTGCGTAGTCGTTACATTCCTGAAAATCATTCTTATTCAGAAGATTTGCGTTGTCATATATGTAAACGCCCTCAGCGTGTTTTAGTTGAGGGGAAGTAGGTTTTTCTGTAGTTGTTTCTGTAGTTATCTCCGTATTTTCTTCCGAATCCGAAATAATACCCGAATTTTCCATTTCGGAAACTTTTTCCGAACAGTCACACAAAGCAAACCCCGAAAGAACGGCAAACGTAATAATTAAAAAAATATTTTTCAAAAAAATCATTCCTGCCTCTTGTAATATTAATAATATTTTAGTATAATTTAATAGAAAAATCAAGTCTTTCAGTGACATTTCACTAAAATTTCATAAAGGAGAATTATTATGGATTATCAGGTAAAAACAAATGACATTATCGTTTCCGAAAAGGACTTTAACCTTGACGAAACACTTGACTGCGGTCAGGCTTTCCGATGGAAAAAAACCGTTTCGGAGTACCCCTGCACGTATGAGGGAAAATTTCTGAACACGTTTCTCAAAGTCTCACAGACAAAAAACGGTGAGTTTATCTTTCACGACACTACAGAAAAGGATTTTTTAAATATATGGTATGACTACTTTGATTTCGGTACGGATTACACTGAACTTAAAAGACAGTTTTCAGAGGACGAAACACTTGCAAAAGCGTGTGAATTTGCGGGCGGAATACGTCTTCTCCGTCAGGACAGCTGGGAATGTCTGGTTTCTTTCATAATCTCACAGAATAACAATATTCCGAGAATCAAAGGCATTATTGACCGTCTGTGCGAACATTACGGCGGACTTTTTCCGTCACCCGAACAGCTTTCAGGTGAAACTCCCGAAAGCCTTTCATACTTGCGTAGCGGTTTCCGTGCAAAGTATATATGCGACGCTTCACTTAAAGTAACAGACGGTACTGTCAATCTTTCACAAATTGCGGAAATGCCCATTGATGACGCACGCACAGCACTGAAAAAAATTTCGGGAGTAGGTCCGAAAGTTTCGGAGTGTGTTCTTCTTTTCGGTATGCACCGCACGGAAGCTTTTCCCGTTGACGTATGGATAAAACGTGTACTTGAGGAATACTACCCCGACGGTTTTCCGAAGTTCGCAAAGGAAAATGCAGGTATCGCACAGCAGTATCTCTTTCACTATATAAGAAATTTGTCCGCAAAGTCTGAATAAAAACAAAAAAATATTCCCATAATATTCCTGAAAACTATTTCGGGAGGATTATTATGATTAAAGGCGTAAACAAAAAAATCATCGAAGTCAACCACACTGACAGTATCTACTTTGAAAAGGCGGTTTTTTACCTCAGACCGAATGTGCGTGAACTGCCGACGGAAGTTTCACGGGCAGAGGCTGAAAAATACGTTTCACGCCTTGGTCTTGAATACCGTATGAAAAACCGCAGGACAAAAAAGATACTCATTCTTTCCGTGACCGTAATTCTTGCGGTGTCCGCACTGATTGTATTTATTTTATAGACAAAAAAACTCCGTATAAATACGGAGTCTTTTTTAATATGACCAGACCGATAAGCCGGGTTCTGTCGTGTACAGCAATTTATCTACACCTGCCGTTGCCGACAGGTTCAAGCCGTCATTACTTCACATCCGCCGAGCAGACGTTAAGATATGAAGCACCAATAGACGTTGCATCGGGTAGGGTTTACATGGCAGTACAGTCTCCTGCACTCCGGTGAGCTCTTACCTCGCCTTTCCACCATCACTCCGTATAAATACGAAGCAGTATATCTCTGTTGCACTTGCCCTGAGGTCGCCC
>JAGAQS010000162.1 GCA_017622635.1 Ruminococcus sp.
AAATATGTTACAAGTGCATGGCAAGGTACGACAGCGGAATGAGTATATGTCCGTCATGCGGATATGCCGAAAATACCCCGTCAAATCCCATGTATATATCCCCGGGAACAATACTCCATGACAGATATCTTGTCGGTGTTATGCTTGAGTACAACGGTGAGGGTGCTACCTATATAGCACATGATACCTCAACGGAATGTACTGTTCTTATAAGGGAATATATGCCTGTAAACCTGTGTACACGTATCAAAGACCAACCCGATATAAGCGTAAGCTATGAAAACCTCGCAAAATACAAGGCTTTCATGGCTGAATATACAGAGCTGAACAAATCTCTTGCACGTCTCAGAAACAATTCAAATATAAATCCCGTTCTTGATATGTTCATGGAAAACAATACGGCGTATACCGTCTTTGAATATATAGACGGCGTAAAAATGCTTGACTACCTGAAAGACAATGCAGGCGAATTAAGCTGGGAACAGATAGCCAAACTATTCCCCCCTATGTTCACAACCCTCGGTATTCTTCACAATGCCGGAATTATACACCGTGCAATAAGCCCCGATACAGTTTACATAACAAACAAGGGTGAACTGAAACTGACGGGGTTCTGTATTTCTGCCGTAAGAACTGCCGACGCAGGACTTGAATACGAACTTTTCAAAGGCTATGCCGCTCCCGAACAGTATTCTTCAAGCAGTAACAGCCGTCAGGGTTCATGGACTGATGTTTACAGTGTATGTGCATTGATGTACAGGTCTTTAACGGGCTGTATGCCTGTTGACTCAATGAGCCGTTTAAAATCAGACGAACTTTGTGAACCGAGAATGTTGAGTGCAAAAATTCCCCGTCATGTATCAAAGGTCATTATGGACGGAATGACACTCTCAGGCTGTGACCGTATACAAACTATAACAGAACTTGTTACACGTCTCTTTGAACAGCCTGTACCCAGAACAATTCAGGACACAACTCCGAGACACAGGGTGAATCATGAATCAGACAACGGCAGAAACAATAATTATCATAACAATACACACATAAACAACAGTTACAACGACAGAAATTATCCGCCACCAAATGATGATTACCAGAGAGAGTATCAGCCTGACAGTGAAAATCACGGAAATGACTACAAGTACGAAACTGTTGACAGGCTGAAAGTTCCCGTAATTATCGGTATACTGCTTGTTGCGATACTCATGATAATAGCTGTTTTTATAATAAACATGATTACCGATACAAAGCAAAGCCGTGAAAACAATTCCAACAGACACAATAATTCGGTTTCCGCTTCCGATAACGTCGTTTCAGGTGATGTGCCTGAACAGGAAGAAACGGAAACACTTGATACTATTATGCCTGACCTTGTGGGAAAATTCTATGAGTCCGTGGCAGAAATATACAAGGACTATTTCAATATTGAAGCTGAATACGAATACAATGACGACTATGAACCCGACATGATTTTCTGGCAGAATATAGAACCGGGTGAACAGCTTGTCGGCGGTCGTGCAACTATCAAGGTAAAAGTAAGCAAGGGAAAGGAAGAAGCCGAAATCCCCGAATATAAAGACCTCACTATAACAGAATACGAAATAAAACTTAAAGAAGCAGGCATTTTGAATTATTCAATACTCGCAACAAAAAGCACAAACGTAAAACCCGATGCCGTAATAGGTCTTCAGGTTGAGGGAAAAGACGTAAAACCGGGTGATATATTCAGCAATAAAGACGGCAAGAAACTTATTGTATACTACTACTCCGAAAACGTCACAACAGATAACAGCGGTCTATTTATAACTGACGGAAACGGTTCTGAACCCGAAGAAGAACAGGAAAAAACAACTTCTGAAAGAGAACAGACAACCACAAGATATGTAGCACCCTCCACAACAGAACCTGTTTATACCGACCCTCCTGAAACAGAACCCGTATACACAGACCCTCCTGTAACTGAACCTGTCTATACAGACCCTCCCGCAACTGAACCACCTGCCACAACACCGCCAACCGTTGTTGAACCCGACCCGCCGGCTGAAAACGGCGGAGGCGAAAGCAACGAAAGTGAATAAAAACAACAAAAAGACTTCTGTTTTTTGCAGAAGTCTTTTTCTGTTATCCGTTGTACATTGTTTCAAGCCACTTTATAAGTTCGTTAAAACCCTCCTGAGTTCTTTCAAACTCCTTTTCATTTTCAATCGTCGCTTTCATTGAACAGAGTTTCCCGTGCCATGTAAGACACTTAATTTTTTCACCGTTTATAATTTTGTACGAAAAATCCCCTTTACTGCCTGAGTAGTCGTTTCCGCTTTCAAAATAATAAAATTTCGGTATGTCAAAAATTTCAGATACACTTGTTTTTGCGGACATATTTACACCTGCCTTTCAAAAAAGTCAACAGCCTTGTCAAGACTTTCATAAACACCGCTTAACAACGGTTTTATTTCGTTGTCGGGAGGAGTAAGGTCGGGTATCATTACAACACGGCAACCTGCCGAATATGCCGATTTAATGCCGTTGGGTGAATCCTCAAAAGCAACACATTCATTTGCCGAAAGTCCGAGTTTTTCGGAAGCGGTAATGTAAATATCGGGGTCAGGCTTGCCGTTTGTAACCATATCACCGCATATGACGGCATCAAAATATCTGTATGCATCAATTTTTTTCAGGTAACTTTCGGCACGTTCACGGTCTGTTGCGGTTGCAACGGCTATAAGATAATTGTTGTCCCTGAGATAGTCAAGCAGTTCAAAAAGACCTTTTTTCACCTCAAAACCGTATTTATCTATATAGTCGTTCATAAGTGAAATACGCCTGCTCCTGACTTCACTGAACGGAAATTCCTCCCCGAAAATTCCTTTAAGAAAAGGAACGGAATATTTTCTCGAAAGACTGCGTATACCGAAAACCTGTTCGTCGGTCATATTGTAACCGTATTCCTTTGCCGACTCTTTCCAGAAACGTACAAGAAGTTTTTCGGTGTCCAACATGAGACCGTCCATATCAAATACAGCACCTTTGATTTTTCTTTCCATAAACACTGCTACTCAAAATATGGACAAACATACCCATATTGAGAAAATTCCTGCTTCAACCTGTATGTTTTTGTATCAGAACTAAATACTACTCACATTTTTTCTACAGTCCACAGGCGTAAATTTCCGTGTAGCCCACGGTATTTTTGAATAGCTTTTCCTTTCTGGAATTTTATAAATTACAGATTTGTCTGCTCTCTCTCACTGACTTCGCACTGATTTACTGCTGACTGACTACAGCGACCGGTTGTCCGATAACGGTATCATAAAGAGGATAATCTGCAAAACCCTTATCATAGAGGAATGATTACCTCTAATCCGTTCTCCTTTCATAATTCTCTGTATCAACGCTTGGTTTTCGCTTAATGTGATACA
>JAGAQS010000163.1 GCA_017622635.1 Ruminococcus sp.
AATAACAATCATTTCTTCACATTGTGCTGGAAGAATTTCAATTGGGAATATCTTTGTTTGTTTGAATGATTTCATTGGATTTGTAATTTCAATTGAAACATTTTCTAATTGATATTCATTCAATGTATTCTTCACCATGCATTTCAATGCAACATGTTTCTCATAAATAATCTTTGTGATACTGATTTGAAAACAATAGTAAAAAACGACAATATCAGTGAAAGAAGTGCATCACTGTTCAGAATAATTCCTGTTATGAGTCGGCTTTATAATATTAATAAGCAGGATATTCAGGATTTCGGAAATCCCGAATCAGCGGCAGCCTTTCTTAAAAACTGTTATATAGGTATGTCGGAAGAAAGAATTGCTGTTATTGCACTGAATCATGATTTTTCAAAAATTAATTATGATTTTCTTTCAGACGGTACAAATATGAGTGTAAGTATATCATCTTATAATATTTCAAAATTTGCACTCGATAATTATTCGGATATGATTATAATGTCACATAATCACCCTTTAGGCGAATGTGAGCCGTCTGAAAACGATATATATGTAACGGAAAATATTATAAAAGTATTGAAAAATATAAATGTAACCCTTATTGACCATATTATTATAGGTCAGTACGAAAGTTTTTCAATGAGGGAACATTTTTCGGATACGTTATTTAAAAATGTTGAAGATTATGGATATAAATACAATATAATTAAAAATGAAAAATAAAATCAGGGACGAAATTGAGGAAATTATAAAAGAAGAAAATATTGACAGGAACAGTTTACATGAAGTTTCAAAATTTTCCTATGAAAAGATTTTGCGTAAATTTTATTATACTTTTTTTGAGTACGACAAAAATATAAGGAATACTCAGAAAATTGACCTGTCGTATGCATGGCTTAATTTCCGTAAGGGCTTGAAAATGTCCGAAGTTTTTCGTGTATGTTATGACGATAATGATATTGATGTGATAAAAAATCTTGTTCCCGATTATTCGGACGAAAAAATCTGTTTTGTCATTGTTGCTGAAGGCTGGGTATATGAGGGAGAACTTTCTGAAATACTGAAAGTTTTTCCGTCGGAAATAGGAATAATGACGGATTACTACATTATATCAAAAAAATTCGACTGGGTTGTTGTAAACTGCGAGGACGGTGAATGTGTTTATCGTTTAAATAATAAAAACAGAGGCATTTCCTGCTGAAAAAAGGAAATGCCTTTTTTGTATTAATTTTTGTCTTTCTGTTTGAATACTGCCGACGCTGAAAGTCCTGCGAGCAGAGCAACTGTTATACCTGCGGCGGCGGAAGTCATACCGCCCGTGAATATACCTAAGAATCCGTCACGTTCAACAGCCTTTCGGACTCCCTCGGCAAGAAGATGACCGAATCCCGTGAGAGGAACGGAAGCACCTGCTCCTGCAAAGTCAACAAGCGGTTTGTATATTCCGAGTGCGGATAACACAACTCCTGCAACAACGAAACTTGTCAGTATCCGTGCAGGTGTCAATTTTGTATAGTCAATGAGAAGTTGTCCGACGGCACATATCGCACCGCCGACTATAAAAGCCTTTATGAAGTCCCAGAGTATCATTTTTATTCAGTCCTTTCTCAGATGTACAAGATGTGCGATTGACGGGATTGATTCTCCCTGCTGTAATGACATCGGAGACATTAACGCACCTGTTGCAATAAAAAGAATATTTTTCGCCTCTCCTCTTTCAAGCATGGGAAGAAAATAACTGCACAGTACACTTGCACCGCACCCACAGCCTGAACCTCCGCAGTGTGTATCCTGCTTTTCGTTGTCAAAAATCATACAGCCACAGTCACGGTGCTGTGAGGAAATATCAATTTCCTGTTTCTGCAAAAATTCAATTAATAACTTACTGCCGACAACGCCCAAATCTCCCGTAACTATAAAATCATAATC
>JAGAQS010000164.1 GCA_017622635.1 Ruminococcus sp.
CTATATACTGCAAGGCTGAATTTTTTGCCTCTGCCGAAATTCTTAAACTGTCGGTTCTCATGTACGTTATAAGACCAACAGCACCTATTCCCTCAATGTCAACACCCTCATAGAGTTCCTGTGCGGTTTTCATTGTACGTTTTGAACTGAAATTCAGTTTTTTTGAAGCTTCCTGCTGCATTGTCGAAGTTATGAAAGGCGGTGACGGCTGTTTCTTGGTGACACGCTTTTTCACCGAGGTTACTTTATATTCAGCCTTTTCAAGTTTTTTAAGAATTGCGTCTGCTTCTTCCCTGCACGTAATTTCAATTTTTTTACTGTCGGTTTTTCCCGACTGGTCGGGAATGTTTATTTTCTTACCGTCAACCGAAATGAGTGACGCTTCAAAAACCTTTTTTGAAGAAGGTGCAGTGAATTTTGCGTCAATTGACCAGTATTCTTTCGGATTAAATTTTCTTATTGCGTTTTCCCTGTCAACTATTATACTGACAGCTACCGTCTGCACACGTCCTGCGGAAAGTCCCTTTTTAACTTTCTTCCACAAAAACGGGCTGAGTTCATATCCGACAAGACGGTCAAGTATACGACGTGCCTGCTGTGCGTTCACAAGGTCGGTATCTATCTTGTGTGGATTGTTCAAACCGTTCTGAACGCCTGATTTTGTGATTTCATTAAACGCAACACGGTTATTGTCGTTTATGTCAAGTTTGAGCATTTGTGCAATGTGCCACGAAATAGCCTCTCCCTCACGGTCAGGGTCGGTTGCAAGATAAATCTTATCACATTTCTTTGCGTGTTTTCTGAGTTCCTTTATAACATCTTCCTTGCCTTTCATGTCAACGTACTGCGGTGCAAAATCGTTTTCCTTATCCACACCCATCTTTGACTTTGGCAGGTCACGTACATGACCCATTGAAGCTATTACTTCATATCCTGAACCAAGATACTTCTGTATTGTTTTTGCCTTTGCAGGCGATTCCACTATAACCAAATCCGGCATTTATCTTCTACCCTTTCTTCTGAAAAATCAGCATATTTTGAAAAATTTTCCCGGCAAAGCCACTATAACGTCGTCCATTTCAAGCTCTGTCAGTTCTGCCATAAGGTCTACAATACCTATATCAGTTTTCTTTGCGATATCGTCAGCGTGGAGACTTCCGCCTTTCAGTGCGTCAACAATTGCACGCTGAACGGGAGTAAGTGATTTATATTTTTCGTTTTCTCTTTCCGTACGGTATTTTTCATGTTTCTCCGTCGGTTTGTTTTTAACAGATGATGCTTTTTTTGTCGGCAACGGTGAACGTTTACGGACAGTACTTTTATTCACAGGTTCTGAAAAAACGTTTTTATCTATGCGTTCGGTGTTGAAAAAATCAAGTATTTCGTCACAGCTGTACAAAGGTGTGGCGGTACTTTTCAGCAGATTTATGTTTCCAGCGTAACGTTTGTCTTTTATATCCGACGGAGGAATACAGAAAAGTTCTTTTCCCTGTTCAACGGAAATTGAAGCCGTATTTATAGAACCGCTTTTTTCCGCCGCCTCAAATACAATAGTTGCCTTTCCGAGAGCTGAAAGTATTCTGTTTCTTTTCGGGAAGTTTGCCACATATGCAGGTGTTCCGGGCGGATATTCAGAAATGAACACACCACCGCTTTTTATTATACTATCCCTGAATTTAAAGTTTTCGGCAGGATAGTTTACATCAAGTCCACAGCCCAGTACGCAGACAGTCGGACGGTTTTCGCTTACTGCCGCAAGGTGAGACGCTATGTCAACACCTACCGCAAAACCGCTTATCATTGTAAAACCGTACCCCGCAAGTTCCCTGCATATCTCCGACACAATCGAAACAGTATATTGACTCGGATTTCTCGTACCCACACACGCAATATTCCTTTCACCCGAAATACAGGCAATATTTCCTTTATAATAAAGAACAGCCGGCGGATTTACTATATGTCTGAGACTGTCGGGATATTCGTGCGAATCAAAACATATAAGATTTATCTCCCTGTCCTGACAGTAATCAATCAGACTTTCAGCCTGTTCAAGAGAATACTTTTCTGTATTGCCGATTTGCTTTTCAGTAAGCTTTATATCGGTTTCACCCGACACAAGCCCGTAATACGCTTCAGAAGCACCTCCATACGCATTTACGGTTTTCCACATTGCCATGCTTTCCGCACCGAAAACCATTGAAAGCCACAGCCAGTATTTTATATTATCCACAATCAATCTCCCATTTTGTTTTATTTTTTCAGTTCCCACATCAGAATACCTGCCGCCATTGCAGCATTGAGTGAGTTTATACTGCCGTTCATGGGAATTGTTATACGCCTGTCACAACGTTCGGAAACACATTCAGGAAGTCCGTTTCCCTCATTTCCGATAAATACCGCCTGCCGTCCGCTGAAACTGCATTCCGTGATTTTTTCCGCATCTCTGTCTATGACCGACGCAGACGCAAGGACATTGTTTTCATTCAGCATTGAAAAAAGTCTGTCCGTATCATTTTCAATGAATATGTCAGTCCTGAAAACAGAACCCATTGTTGAGCGTATAACTTTCGGGCTGTAGAGGTCGCACGAACCCGAAAGAATGATGCCGTCTATACCGAGAGCGTCGTCTGTACGTATAATCATACCGACATTACCGGGGTCCTGAAGTCCGAAAAGAACTATATATTTATCGTTGTCTTTAAATACGGGTCTGCGTTTTTCAGGTATACGGCAGACCGCAAAAACACCCTGAGTGTTGTCGGTGGAAGATATTCTGTTTCCAAGTTCATTTGAAATGACAATTGTCCTTGTATCTCTCAAATCAGCCTGAATCATCTGACTTCCGTATTTTTCAAAAGCCTTTTCCGTAAATATAAGCTGAGTTATACCACTTTCTTCCCTGACGGCTTCTTCAACTATACGTTCCCCCTCCAACACAAATAAGCCGTACTGAATCCTTTCCTTTTTTGAAGCGGAAAGTTTCTGATACAGCTTGATAACGGGATTATCCTTTGATGTGATTATATTTTCCAAAAACACTGATTTCTCCTATATCTCATATTATTAAAAACACGCCTCTAATTTTGTTAAGAAGCGTGTTTCATACATAAATTAAAGAGCAGCCTTTGCCTTGTCAGCAATAGCTGTGAAACCTGCTGCATCATTGATAGCGATTTCGGAAAGCATCTTTCTGTTGAGAGTGATGCCAGCCTTTTTACAGCCGTTCATAAATGTTGAGTAGTTCATGCCGTTGAGCTTTGCAGCTGCGGAAATTCTTGTAATCCAGAGCTGTCTGAACTGTCTCTTTTTCTGTTTTCTTCCTACGTATGCATAATTGCCTGACTTCATAAAATCCTGTTTAGCCATTTTGAAGTGCTTGCTCTTTGAACCGAAGTAACCCTTAGCAAGCTTTAAAGTTTTATTTCTTCTCTTACGAGTCCTCATTGCAC
>JAGAQS010000165.1 GCA_017622635.1 Ruminococcus sp.
CATTAAATTCGTCACCCGACAGACGTGACACTATACCGCCGTACTTCTGAAACCCTTTAAGTACCGTTGCTGATGTTCTTATATAATCGTCACCGAAATCGTGACCGTAAGTATCATTTACATATTTAAGATTGTCAAGGTCAAGCATTACAAACGCCGTTACTTTGAGTTTTTCCTTATGGGAGAACAGTTCATTTACTCTGTGATAATATGCGTGTCTGTTTAAAAGACCCGTTGTGCCGTCATAGTCACGCTCGTACTCGATACGCTGTTTTTCAAGAACCGTGCTTGTTATATCCTGAAGAACACCGATAGTCTTGTTACGGTTGCATACCACACTCAAACGCATATATATAACATTGCCGTTTTCCTGTTCAATACTGTATTCCTTTGAAAAACTCGTTTCAGAATTTTCCCGTCCTTTTTCAAGAACTTCCGAAATAATCTTACGTGTTTCCCCCGAAACTATATGTTCAATGAAATTCTTACGGCTCACAACAATATCTTCATTGGAATCAACAGTAAGATTCAGCAGTTTCAACATACTCTGTCCCACAAAAACACTGCCGTCCATGTTGTCATACATGAACATATAAAGACCGACATCGGCAATACGTATCATTTTTGAAACCTGAGAAGAAAAGTCCTGTACATTTATCTGTAGCTGAGTGATTGCACTTGTCAGTTTGTCGAGTTCATAGATATTCGTTGACTGAAAACGTATCACCTGATTATATTCCCTTTGTGCGTTCATTGTCTTGATAACCGCAGAAATCGGCTTTACAACGTTTCCACAACTTATCACAATTACAATAATACTTGTCGCAACTGAAATCAATGCAGAAAACAAAAGCATTTTTATAAGATTCGTGAAAACAAAAAGAACATCACTTTTTTCCGCAACTGAAACCAACGCCCATTTGTCGTCAACATAAAAACTTTCATTGTCATAAAGGTTCATAATCTGTACATTTGCCACACAGTCAATACCCGAATCCGGATTGAAATCATACATATTCCCGTCAATTTTCCCTGACGGCTGTAAAATGTCCTGTGTGCCTATAAGACGCTGAAAAGCAGCTCCCGAATGCATACATACATTGAAAGTATCTTCATTGTCCTTGCCGTTACAGAGAACATAACACGCACTTTCACTTACAAAATCATTCGGTGGCAGATTGACAAGTATCGTCTTTTCTGTAAGACCAACACCGAGAACACCATAAACCGTCCCGTCGTCTGCAATAAGCGGAACAGTATATTTCATACTTGCAAGACCGTTACGGTCAATTTTTGAAAAACCGCTCCAGTAACCAAGTTCCCCGACCGAATAATCACTATTTTCCTGAGCGTTTTTTATTGTCTGATAATAGAAACCATAGTTTTCTTCGTCATTCGGGTCAGGTTCAAAACGTGCTTTCCAGCCTGAATCGAGAACTATTCCAAAATCCTTTGATATGGAGGAATAACCCATTTCCATAAGTAAATCGCTGTAGCCCGATTCGGACGACGTGTCAAGGTCACGCAGG
>JAGAQS010000166.1 GCA_017622635.1 Ruminococcus sp.
GCAAGGGCAAAATATCCGACGATACTGACGAAACCGTTGAATGTCCTGATTTGCTGGCAAGAGACCTTGAAGAAGCCGTTGAAATGTTTGGTGACACTATTATAATTGAAAAAGACGGTGAAGATTATCACCCTTACATTGCAGAGGGAAAAATTATTGAACAGGATACAGAAGTTTTCTTAGAAATAAAAAAGGGTTCTACTGTAAAAGTCAAAACAAGTCTCGGACCTGCTCCGTCCGAAACAACACCTGAAAATCCGCAATAAATACTGTACATTCCAAAATTCTGATAAATAATAAAAAACGGACTCTTTCAGTCCGTTATTTTTTTGAACCGTTTTAATAAATCTGAATATAATATAGTGTGCGGAGAACATCTGCACGGTGTTCTCCGTAAATAAACCAAAGGAGGACTTATATGAATCTGAATCTGTTTGACGATATGGACGGTCTTATTCTCCGTGAACGTGAAAATTCACTCGTTTCACCCGAACCCTACAAAAGACCTGTCCGTCCGCCTCAGAACAACAACGGCAATATGTCACATTTTCCGCAGAACGTCTCTCTCGCTATGGCATATGTACCGTTTCAGGAATGGGGAAACGTATACACCGACGACGAAGCTTTCCAAAAAGGTACGCTTTTCCCCGACCTTGATTTCCCTTTCAGGAGAGGAGCTGGAGAAAATGAATGAACGTCAGGCACTTTTAAATAAAATACAAAAATACAGTTTCGCTATAAAAGAACTTAATCTATACCTCGATACTCACCCCGACTGCCGTCGTGCATTGGCTCTTTTTAATAAGTATAACGCACTTCTCAAAGACGCAGAGGCAGAATTTAACAGCCGTTTCGGTCCGATTACTCCCCTACAGACAAATGATACTCAGCATTGGTCATGGATTGACGAACCTTGGCCGTGGGAAAGGAGGTAAGTTATGTGGCAGTATGAGAAAAAACCACTGTATCTATGTTGTACATTATACTTATAAGAAATCGACCTCAAGGGTCAGGTCTGAAAAACGCTTGTGATTGCACATTCTCTGCGTTTTAGTGTAGTATATTTTCCGGACAACACTTTTCAGCATGGCATTTTTTTGGTCGGGAACAGCATTTTCAAAGTTATCCAGAACATATTGAAGCCTTACTTTAAGTTCCTTGACCGGAAGTCTTTCAGGTTCAGAATGAGATTCTATTTCAGCAAGAGCAGTTTCAAGGATTTTTACTTTTTCGCCCAGTATCTTTGAACGTTCAAGAAAAGTATTCGCATCATATATTCCCTGTTCGAGCAGGTCATAAAGCTTATCCTGTTGTTTTCTGGCTTTGTCAAGTTCTGTTTCAATAGGTTTGCGTTGGTCGGGAGTGAGTTCTTCATGTTTTGCCTGCTGAGAATCCGAAAGTTCACTGAGTTTTTCAATTCTGTAACGAAATGCCGACAACACCGCATTGTCAACCTCCTCAAATGATGCACCAACGGTCACTCCCCTGCACTGATTGTATGCACATAAAATGTGTTCATGTCCATTGCTTGCAAGAAAACGTCTCTTCATCTGATGCCCGCAGTTTTTGCAGTACAGTATACCATGATAATAATTAAGAAGTACATCATTCGGGTGAAGCTGTGCAACAGGATTATTTTTCTTTTTGTCCTGAACCGAATTGAATATTTCCTCTGAAACAATTGCTTCATGTTTGCCCTGATACAAAACATTTCCGTTAGACTTATTCTTCCAACCGATTTTACCGCAATACAAAGGATTGGTAAGAATTTTCTTGACGCTTGGCACTTCCCATAAACTGCTTTTCTGTGGCTTTACTCCCATACGGTTGAGTTCTGCCGATATAAATTTTGCACCGTGACCGTCAAGATACAGCTTATATATGAGTTTAATAACCTCTGCCTCCTCCGGAACTATTTCCAAAGTATGCACCTTAGGTTCGGGACTGATTTTCCTGTAACCGTAAGGCGTTCTTGAACATATATAATTCCCCTCTTTTATTGACGCCAGACGTCCTGCTTCAAGTCGTCTTTTAATAGTCTTGTACTCCCGACGTGACATGAACAGTGAAAATTCAAAATATTCTTCATCGTATTCGTTGTTAGGGTCATAAGTCTTGACAGGCGTTATTATTTTAGTGTCCGACTGCTTGAAAGCCTGTGCAACTATCCCTTGGTCTATGGTGTCGCCACGTGCAAGACGTTCCACTTCAACGACAAGTACACCTTTATATTTATTCTGTGCAAGATCTGAAAGTAGCATCTGCATCTGAGGACGTGCGGAAATACTGTCACCACTCACAACCTCTTTATAAATTTTCACGATATTCAGCCCCTGACGTTTGGCAAGTTCCATGAGCATCGCCTGATGACGTGCAAGTGTTTCACCTTCGCCCCGTGCCTCAGCGTCCAAATCCATACGTGACTTACGCAGATACATACAGTATTCGTCCATATTTTATCCTCCTTAAAAAATTATCCGGTATCTTTTATGATGCCGGATTTTTTATAATAATTTTACAAAATCCTCTGGTAAAACAGGCGGAATAATGCTTTTCTCAAAGTCTTTTATATTTCTCGTAACAATATAATCTGCTTGAAATTTGTTTGCACACTCTGATTGCAAACAATCTTCCATATCACTGAAATCCACATTATCCAACGCGTTCACTAATTTTTGCCTGTCAATTTCAATTACTGTGGTTATTGTACATAAATTTTTAAGTATTGCCCGTCTCTCACTTTCCGGAATATGTTTTCTGAGGATATAAAAAATATTGTTGACAGAATGAGCAGCTATACATCCTTCTATTTTATTCTGTCCACAAGCAAGCAGTATTTTTCGTGCATTTTCAAAATAAGGCTCACGTTCCGCCATATAGTCTATAAGAACATTTGTATCTATAAGAACTCTCATATTTTATATTTCTCCGTTCGCCATTCATTAAGTTCGTTTTCTTCATCAATATCTGAAATTGTTCTGTGAAGTTTTTCAAGTTCTTCAAAGGCAGTAATTTTTTCATTTGTTTTATTTTCCTGAACCGGATAAAATCTTTCAAACATAGCAATAAAACCTTTCAACTGTTCTTCATTAAGCTGATTGAATATATTGTATGCCATTTCTCTGGTACTCATAAAATCACTCTCCAAACTTTTTTCTTTGCAATCTCATTTTAGCAGCGTTTCTCAAAATGCGTTCCTTTACTTTCGGGTCAGTTTTCTGCGAAAAAAAATCTTCTGCTTTTTTACCATCAAGTATAATTGCTGTATCAACAGGCTTTGCAAGCACATTAAACATACATTTTTTCTCCTTTTTCATTTTTCTTCACCACCCTTCAATATATTATATCATATTCAAGGGAAAATATATTTGTTGTTTGTAAAACCTTTCAGCTGGTCTTCACTAATCTGATTGAATATAGTATATGTTATTTCTTTAGCACTCGTAAAATTTATAAAATCACTTTCATTCTATTTGCAAATATCTTCATTACAAGTCCATATACATAGGAATACAGCCATCTAAAAACATAGATTCAGACTTTAGCATAAATTCCTGAAATCTGATAAATCCGTTTTTAATATAGAAGTTTTCTGCCCTTGGGACAGAATACAAAATAATTTTATCAGCTCCGCACTCTTTTTCTGTAAAATCATATACTCTTGAAATAACATTACAGAAAATATAATCACTTAAAGTAAAACTGTCATCTTGTGAAAAAGGTATATGTTTATATCTATCGTCTACAGCAAACATTTTTATTTCTACTGCCGGATAAATAGTAATATGTGAATTATGATTCATCACAAATCCGGAACAGCTTAATGAATAATAACTAATCACCTGATTTTCTTTGGTATCATAAATAACGAATGTTGCTGAACGTGGGTCATTACAGGCGTGTTCCTTAAGGTAATTGTTTATTACATCATTGCCACAATCAAAAGTCTGTACAGATACAATATCATCTTTAGTCAGTAACTTTGCTTTACTTAACCTGATGTTTTCTCCGTATATAGCATCTCTATTTTTCTTCATCTTCACTTTTTTCCATTTGTCTCTGTAATTTTCTGCCTCGTTCAAGGACTTGTTTTATAAGTTCTGGATTTGTTTTACGCTTTAAAAAATCTTCCGTTTTTTCGGGAGCAACTACAAATGCATTATTTACAGGTCTTGCCATAACATCAAACATATATGAATCCTGCTACTCAAAACATGGACAAAA
>JAGAQS010000167.1 GCA_017622635.1 Ruminococcus sp.
GGTACAATAACGTCAGGAGAACCGAAAGTGACGGATATTATCACGGTTGACGGCATTGACGAAAAATATCTCTTGTCATTGGCTTATTCCCTTGAAAGAAAAAGTGAACACCCTTTAGCTAAGGCAGTACTGTTAAAAGCTGAACAGGAAAATATATCTGCCGACGAAGTAACAGAGTTTCAGGCTGTTTCGGGAAACGGTCTGAAAGCAGTCAGAAACAGTCTGTTAATTTCAGGTGGAAATTATAATTTTATAAGTACTGTTGCGGAAATACCCGATTCAATGAAAGAGTGTTCAGAAAAACTTGCGGAGGACGGAAAAACGCCGTTATTCTTTGCAGAGGACAACAGACTTGTCGGTATTATAGCAGTTGCGGACGTTATAAAAGAGGACAGCCCGAAAGCTGTAAAAGAGTTGCAGAATATGGGAATTCATGTTGTTATGCTTACAGGTGACAACGAACGTACCGCTAAAGCAATAGGCAGACAGGCAGGTGTTGACGAAGTTATAGCAGGAGTACTTCCCGACGGTAAAGAAAGTGTAATCCGTAATCTAAAGAAAAAGGGTAAAACTATAATGGTCGGTGACGGCATAAACGATGCTCCCGCACTTACAAGTGCAGATATAGGAATAGCAATAGGAGCAGGAACAGACGTGGCTATCGATGCCGCTGACGTTGTTCTTATGAAAAGCCGTCTGAGTGACGTTCCTGCATCAATAAGGCTTAGCCGTGCAACGCTTAAAAATATACATGAAAATCTTTTCTGGGCGTTTATTTATAATATAATCGGTATACCGCTTGCGGCAGGTGTGTATATAAAACTTTTCGGCTGGCAGTTAAATCCCATGTTCGGAGCAGCGGCAATGAGTCTTTCGAGTTTCTGTGTAGTTACAAATGCACTCAGGCTTAATCTGATTAAAATACATGATTCTCACAAAGACAGAAAAATAAATAAATCAGATTTTGACAACAGCAGTATTTCATCTGACGAGAGCAATACAGTTACAATAAAAATAAAAGGTATGATGTGTGGTCACTGTGAAGCCCATGTAAAAGAAGCACTCGAAAATATAGACGGTGTGACAGTAACTGAAATAAGTTACGGGCAGGGTAGGGCAGTAGTTGAATTAAGCAGTAATGTTGACAACAAATCAATGAAAAAAGCAATTGAAGAAGCAGGCTATAAAGTAACAAAGTTTGAATAAAACCGAAAAAATCCGGAGACAATAAATCTTCGGATTTTTTTGTTGATATTATTTTTTCTTGTCTTTTAGATTAACATTTGCAAGAGGGTTGTTTTCAATGGCACTGCGTACCTGTTTACTGTCAAGATGTGTGTATATTTCCGTTGTGGAAATACTTGAATGTCCGAGCAGTTCTTTAAGGGTAAGTATATCAGCTCCGCCGTACTGATACATGAGAGTAGCGGCAGTGTGACGCAATTTGTGTGTTGTAAAGCCTTTTCCGTCCAGTTCGGCATTTTTAATGGTATTTTCAACAATCTGCTGAACGCGTCTCTTTGAAATACGATTGTTACGGTTACTTATAAACAGAGCAGGTTCGTTGACTGCTTTAGGATTTTGATTTCTTATTTCGAGATAACTTTCAAGTGCGTCAATACAGGCTTTGTTTAGATAAATAATTCTTTCTTTATTGCCTTTACCAAGAATCCTGATACGGTTTTCAAAAAAGTCAATGTCCTGAACGTTTATCCCTATAAGTTCACTAAGACGCATACCACAGTTGAGCAGGAGGGTAATTATACAATAATCACGTCTTGAATCACCGTTATCAGCCGCTTCCAAAAGACGCATACTCTCATTAAGTGAAAGGAATTTCGGCAGTGCCATTTTCGGTGACGGCATATCAATATCTCTTGTCGGGTCATATTCGGTAATGTGTTCGACTTTGGTTATATATTTAAAAAAACTTCTCAAAGATGATATTTTTCGGGAACGTGAACGTTTTTCGTTATTACGTTCGTCGGAAACGTAAAATATAAAGTTATATATATCTTTGACAGAAATTTTTTTAAGTTCGTCTGTAGTCATATTCCTTATATTTATATCGTCAACGTCATTTTCAGAATCTATGTTGTTCTTATGTATATACTTCAGGAAAAGACGTATATCAAAATAATATTCCTGAATTGTACGCTCTGAAAGCATTCGGATTACTTTAAGATGTACAAGATAATTATTAAGAAATTCAGGGTTGCTTTCATTATTGTAATTTTTCATCGTTCAACGTCGCTCCTTTTAAAAATCTCTTTATAAAGTATATCACTTTTTTTTATCTGTGTCTATGGGGATATGCAGAAATGGTAAAATACACAAATAATAATTTTTTGTTTAATTTAATCAGAATTATCATTAATTACACCAAATAATAGTTTGGTGCAATTTTAATTAGTTTTCAACAAAAAATGATAGCTGGTTACTGTCAAAGCCTGTCCACCAGTCAAAAACGTCAGTTCCTGTTTTCCATGAATAATAATGATCTTTATCGGGGTGTGATTTCAACATTCTGTCAAATGCCCTTATATACAGATTTTTGTATTTCGGGTATCTGTCAAACTCTTCAATCTGTCCTTTGCCACTTTGCATGGGACAGCCGATACAGCCGACACGTTTTTTACCGCACTTATACAGCGGATTTCCCTGACAGCCATAGTGTTTCAGGAACTCCCACACATCAGAATCAGTCCAGTCAAGAATCGGGTTAATCATAGTTGTAGTAGTTCTGTAGCAATGTTCAACAAGCCGACGATTAGGGTCATTGTCCATGTTCATGACAATACCGCCCATTTGACTTACTTCGTATTCTGCACCTAAATTTTCAGCTGTTTTCTGAACGGTTTTAGGTTTACCGATAATTTTAATCATTCCTGCATTTTTAGCCCTGTTCACACTTTCGGAAGCACGAACGCCTGTAATCTTCATTCTGCCTTTCCCGCCTTTTTCTTTAAGCTCCGAACAGCAGTAACGCATAATCCTTGTTGGAGGCAATCCTTTATTGACAATCAGTGACCACATTGAAACTCTGTTCCCGTCTTTATCATGCGGAACATCAATAACGACATTTGGTATTGACTTCACGTAGTATACAGTTTCAGGTGCGTCAACACTTGTCAGATTGTGGTGAATCTCGTGTTTTACACCTGCGAGACTTGCAAGTATGCGTATAACGTCACTGTCCTTACCGCCCGAATAACAAAGATAATAAGGCTCTGTCTCAGGCTCAAAGGCTTTCAGACGTTCAATAGCAGACTTTTCTTTTTTAATATTCATGATATCAAACCTTTCAATTAGTACCAACTTCCAACGTCTGTAAAGTGATACCAGCTGTCTTTGAGTTCAAAACGCAGATAACGCTTTACAACTTTTCTGCATTTATCGAAAGAAACACCCTTTTCAAAAATGTGACTGTAAAGCTGTTTGGTTACAATATCACCGTCAACAAGATAAATTTCTATAGCTACGTCGTCATCATCTTCACTGATGTAACGTTCTTCCTGAACATAGTTGACGGATACGGGTTTAAGTTCAAGTCTGCCGTTCAAGCCGTGTGCATTGTAGAAAAGCAGAACGGTAACGTTAAACAGGTTCTTGTTGTTCTCGGACAGTCCTGAATATCCTGAGAGTTCCCGAACGTCTAAGCCGTGAA
>JAGAQS010000168.1 GCA_017622635.1 Ruminococcus sp.
GAACAGTGACGGGAAGTCCTGTGGGTATACCTCATAATTCTTGAAATCCGAAAACAGCTGATTTTTATATACACTGTCACTGAGGTCAGCCCATGAATTGTCGTCGTAAACCGAGCCTGTGTATTCTTTCAGGTAAATTGCACCGTTGTATTGCTGGTCAACGGTAACTATAAGGTCGGTTGTGTTTTTGAATTTGAGTCTGTCGGTAGTTCCGAGCTTGTGATTTTCATAAGTAAATGAAAATCCGAATACACTTGTAATTCTTGAAACGCTTTCGGCGAGGTTTTCAAGTGAAAATGAATTTATTGCGTCACGTATTTCAACACGTTTTCGGTTGAGTTCGTCACTTCTTTTGTATCCCGAAAAATTTATGAACAATGCGGAAACGGCTGTTATTATCAGAGTTGTGATAACTATAAAGATACCGCATTTTTCGGTGACTTTTAGACGCATCTGCCTTTTCGGGAAAAATACATTGTCTTTTCGTACAAAGCCTCCGCTTCCCCCGCTTAATTCTCCGACATCAATGGTTGACATTGCAAGGAGTGCAAGCCAGTATGCGACAGTGGCAATACCCCAGAAAACAGGTATTTCTATACCGTTGTAAAGTCCGATTTCGAGAATCGGGAACGTTGCAATAAGCGGAAGTATAGGGTTGGGGTGATAGATTGTGAAGAAGTATATTATTATTGCCAGCAACCATACGCAGAATACAAACAGTGCAGTAACAGATTGTTCTTCCATTGCAGGCGGAAGTGATTTATAGTAACTTATTTCCGTGTGGTATGAATCGCTGTAGACAATATTGTACATATATTTAAAGCCCTGTGCGATATCGGTGATGTTGCGGTATGCCGAAAATATGAAAACAAGTACAGAGCCGAGTATGACCCACAATGCACGTTTTCCTATAATTGAAAGTGTTATATAAAATGCAGAAAATACAACCGCTGACATTATAAGTGTACTATGGCTGTAGTTGAAGTCAAACATTCCGAGAAACGACATTATAACGGAAACAAACCCCATTACCGCTATAAATACGGCTTCGGGCTTTCTCAGATTGGGGCGTTTTTTTCTTACCGACATGACAATACTGTCACATATGACAACGCCGTTATTATTTTGCAAAACCTTTTTTTTCATATTCATTCCCTTTACAGTTCAATGTCCTTGATTGATGATGTTATCCTGCCTATTACAACGGGTATCGTGTTAAGTTCTGAAAGTCCTGAAGTTGCCTCAACGGCAGATTCAGGTGACTTTACCACAATAACCGCATTTCTTATGTCAGCGTCAACATTTTCCTCAATATAGTGCAGTACTGCCGTATCGGGAACGGAAGTCACAAAAGTGAACGACGAAAGCGATATATTTGAATTTACCTGAAAATAACGTTCAGGCGGTTCACAGTAAAGATTGTCACTTATCGAAAGTATAATATTCCTCACCGTTGCGGAAAGTACTTCGGGGCTTGTTATGTTGACTTCATTGAAATCTCTTGATTCGGCGTTGTAGTATACTATTGTGTGGATACGTTCATTTTCAATCATAAACTGTGATACTGAAATAAGTGTTTCAACGAGTGTGTCGAAAACAGGCAGTGTGTATTCAGAATCTTCGTAGCATTTCAGGTTAAGGAAAAGCATACAGGGAACGTCAACGGGCATACTGTATTCTTTTACTATCAGTTCGTCTTTTTTTGAACTAAGTTTCCAATGAATACGGTTCAGTTTGTCACCGATTATATAGTCACGCAGGTCAAAGATTTCCGACGGGTCGTCACCTGCCGTATTTTCAGAGAATACCGAACTTTCTTCGCTTTCCCTGTCGGTATAGCTTATAGCACCGTTTACGTCGTGTATTTCAGGCATGACGGCAATTTCTGTTTGAATATTCTTTCCGGTTCTGAATCTGAAAATTCTGAGAGGGTCATAAATGTCTATATATGCGGAACGGATTTTCAGTATACCGCAGTACTTTGAACTGAGCTGAAAAGTGATACGCTGTGTGTTGCGTGCCTGAACGGGAAACAACAGTTCAAATTCATTAATCTGGTTATTGAATATATTGTAATATTCAATGTGTACTTCTGCCTTTCCTATGGGGAATATGCTTTTGTTTGAAACACACAGCTGTACGGGAAAAGAAGAATTTTTCGGGGTGGTTTTGTTCTGTACGGCGAAATCGGCTTTAATCATGTATTTTGCGATAAGCGTCGTTACAAACATTACAGCGGGGAGTGTTACGAAAATTATAAGAAGTATTAGTGAAAAATTCCATACATAGAGTATGTAGAAAAATATACACACGACTATCAGAATTAAAAACAGGATTTTTGTAAGAATCATGGCAGTTTACCTTTTTGAAATTCCGGGAACGTTTACGGATTTTATAATTTCGTCTATTACGTTTCCTGCCGTGATTTCAGAGAGTTTCGCCTTTGAGTTCAGCATAACACGGTGTTCAAAAACGTCCTTGCATATATAAGAAATATCGTCGGGAATAACATAGTCACGTCCCATTGCGGCGGCTATTCCCTTTGAAATGTTCATGAGGGCGAGTGTACCTCTCGGACTTATACCGAGTTTAAGCATGGGGTGATTTCTTGTGGCAGACGCAAGTGAAACGATATATTCATATATTCTGTCATCAATATATATGTTTGATATATATTCCTGTAGTTCAAGAATGAAGTCAGCATCTGCTACGGGGTTTACGTTTTCAAGCGGATTGTCCGTTGACTTTGACTTCAGGATTGACACTTCACCGTTGAAATCGGGGTATCCCATACTGAGTTTTAACATAAAACGGTCAAGCTGTGAGTCGGGGAGATTGTGAGTACCTGCCGAACCTATGGGGTTCTGTGTTGCGATTACCGTATAGGGTTCGGGGAGTTTGTAGGTTACACCGTCAACGGTGATACTTTTTTCTTCCATAAGTTCAAGGAGTGCGGACTGTGTTTTACTTGAAGTACGGTTTATTTCGTCGGCAAGAAAGAGGTTGCAGAAAGCAACACCTTCACGGAACTCAAATGTATTTGTATTTTTGTTGTATATTGAAAATCCCGTGACATCAGACGGAAGAACGTCAGGCGTGAACTGCATACGGTTGTGTTCAAGTGAAAGAGCCTTTGAAAACGCAAGGGCAAATGTAGTCTTTCCAACTCCGGGAATGTCTTCGATAAGCACATGACCTTTACAGAGAATTGCCAGCAGTACTTTTACTATGATTTTGTCCTTTCCTATAACTGCCTTTTTCACTTCACCCAGAATTTTGTTTATCTGATTGGAATAATAATTTTTGTTCATTTTTATCTCCTGTTTTTTTGTATTGTTATTTTAAAAAACAGGACTGCCGTGATTTTTTTCAGGCAGTCCGTAAAGTATTGTTTCTTTAAAGAATTTCCTTAACGTCACTATCGTCACTGCCGATATTGTTTTCAACAGGGTCAGAAAGAATTTCTTCGGTTATTTCGCCTTTCATCAGCTTTTCAAAATCTTCGCCGTCAATTTTTTCAAATTTCAGCAGGTACTTTGCAAGCAGGTGAAGCTTGTCGATGTTTGCATTAAGGATATCCGCACAGTCGCTGTATGCTTTCTGAATGATTGAAGAAACTTCACTGTCAATCTGTGCGGCAACGGCTTCACTGTAATTTCTTGTGTGTCCGTAGTCTTTACCGAGGAAAACTTCATCATTGTCAGAACCGTAAACAACAGTACCGATTTTTTTCGAGAAACCGTATTTTGTGACCATGTTTCTTGCCGTAGATGTGGCACGTTCAATGTCGTTTGAAGCACCTGTGCATATATCGTCAAGGACAAGTTCTTCTGCAACACGACCGCCGAGAAGCATTATAATACTTTCACGCATCTGATTTCTTGAAACGTGCTGGTCATCATTGTCAGGGCGTGTAACCGTAAGACCTGCCGCCATTCCACGCTGAATAATAGTGACCTGATGTACTTTGTCCTGTGTAGGAAGATTATAGGCGGCTATTGCGTGACCCGATTCATGATAAGCCGTAACACGTCTGTCATGTTCGGAAACTATTCTTGACTTCTTTTCAGGGCCTGCAATAACTTTCATTGTAGCGTCTTCAATGTCCTTTTCAGTAATTGCGAGACGTTCGGCACGTGCGGCAAGGAGTGCGGCTTCATTAAGGAGGTTTTCAAGGTCTGCACCTGTGAATCCCTGTGTTGTCTGTGCAATTACTTTCAAATCAACGTCAGGTGCTAACGGTTTGTTTTTTGCGTGGACTTTGAGTATATCCTCACGTCCCTTTACATCGGGATAGCCGACAACAATCTGTCTGTCAAAACGTCCGGGTCTTAAAAGGGCGGGGTCAAGGATATCACGTCTGTTTGTTGCTGCGATTACAATGACACTTTCCGTACCTGTGAAACCGTCCATTTCAACAAGGAGCTGGTTAAGGGTCTGTTCACGTTCGTCGTGACCGCCTCCGAGTCCTGCACCTCTGTGACGGCCGACAGTGTCGATTTCGTCGATAAAGATAATGGCAGGGGCGTGTTTCTTAGCCTGTTCAAAAAGGTCACGCACACGTGATGCACCTACACCGACAAACATTTCAACAAAATCCGAGCCTGAAATCGGGAAGAACGGACAGCCTGCCTCACCTGCCACCGCTCTTGCGAGGAGGGTTTTACCTGTTCCGGGAGGTCCTAAAAGGAGTACGCCTTTCGGTACTTTTGCACCGATTTCCCTGTATTTGTTCGGGTGCTTGAGGAAATCGACTATTTCTTCAAGTTCCTGTTTTTCTTCTTCAGCACCTGCTACGTCGTCAAAAGTGGCTTTTCTTGCATTTGCCTGATTTTTCAGATTTGCCTTGCCGAAAGACGAATATTTTCCGCCTCCTCCGCTCTGTTTCATCATGAAGTAAAGTATAGCCACACCGAGTAGAATGGTCAGTATAACGGGAATAAGCGAATACAGCCACGTTCTGTCGGTAATTTTTATA
>JAGAQS010000020.1 GCA_017622635.1 Ruminococcus sp.
CCGAAAGGACGATAGTTTCAAAAGACAAATCTTCCGCACCGTTCTGAAACATAAGCCTGTTGAGTTCAAGTGCAATTTCACGTTCTGTCTTTCCGACTTTTATAAACGGCATAAGTTCGTCAAGTGACTTTTCGGCTATTTCCTGTGCCTTACGTATACACCTGATTTCTTCGTTGTCCTTAATCATACGCAGTTTACCTATTGCCGTACTTAAAGCGTCGGAATCGTCAATTTCAATCTGCGGGAAAAAATGCCTGTAGCTGTTAAGTGTTTTGACGGTCATTGTTTCGGACTCAATCGACATAGTATGTGCATTATGCTTTTTAAGAAGTTCGGTAAGCTGTGGTTTTGTCCTGAAAAGTTCGATAACTTCAGCATTTTTCACAGTTGCACGTGCCTTTTCGATATAACGGAAATCTATAAGTAAATACGCTTTTTTGGGAAATGCCAACACAATACCTGCCGACGACTTCATACCCGTAAAATAACGCCTGTTTATGTCGGACGTTATCAATGCACAATCCGTATTTAAATGTTCAAAGAGTCTTTCAAATCTGTTCATTTCACATCTCCGAAAGTGCCTGAATGGCAAGGTAGTAGCTTCCGAAACCGAAACCGCTTATACTGCCCTTGCATACAGGTGCAATAACCGAGTTTGCACGGAAAGCGTCCCTTGCGTCAACGTTGCTTATATGAACCTCGATACACGGGATTTTTATGGCTGAAATAGCGTCACGTATAGCATAGCTGTAATGTGTGTACGCACCTGCGTTTATAATAACGCCGTCGAAATCCTTTCTTGCACTGTGAAGCCTGTCAATAATTGCACCCTCGTGGTTTGACTGGAAAATCTCACATTCCAGACCCTGCTCTTTCGCACGGTCAATAATATTGCTGTTGAGTACTTCTATTCCCGTATTTCCGTAAACTCCGGGTTCACGTTCACCAAGTAAATTTAAATTAGGTCCATGTATTACAAGAATTTTTTTAATCAATTCAGACTACTCCTTTATTTCAAATTTTTTAGGAAGGAACGGTTTTTCAAGAGTGCGTTTTATCTTGAAAAATGTAGTTTTTTCGTGTTCTATCGGGGCGGTGTACAGCATTTTTATGCCGTAGAGATTAGCACCGAGAACGTCCGTAAAAATCTGGTCGCCGACCGCCGCTATATTTTTTCTGTCAAGTTTCAGTTTTTTCACTGCCTCATTAAAACCCTTTGACAGCGGTTTCTTTCCCTCACAGACATAATCAATACCCAGCATATCGGCAAACGGCTTTACTCTCGGCGGGTGATTGTTTGACACAATAATAAGTTTTATTCTGTTCTTTTTCATAAGATTCACCCATTCGGGAACACGTTCGGCAGGCATGGGATTATCATGAGTTGTCAGTGTGTTGTCAACGTCAAGGATAAGACCCTTAACACCCAGTTTTTCAAGAAATTCAGGGGTTATATCAGTAACTCTCCTGAAATACGCAGTTGATTTGAAAAGCATCATATACCCTCCTGTAGTTTTTTGTCGGAATCTGTCGCATAAAGGAAAAAGCGAGCCGTACAGCCCGCTTTTATCAACTTTAATTAGCTACCGCAAGATTAATACTTACGCTTACGAGCTGCCTCAGACTTCTTCTTACGCTTTACTGAAGGCTTTTCGTAATGTTCTCTTTTACGAACTTCAGCTATAACGCCGTCCTTGGCACATGACCTCTTAAATCTCTTAAGAGCCGTATCCAGAGACTCGTTTTTGCCAACACGAACTTCTGCCACTTATTTTCCCTCCCTTATTCAGAGGTTACACCGCATAAAACACAGTGCATCTATACTAATCACTCAAAAGAGTGTCAGTCAGCTTATACCTCGAAAAAACAGCAGATACAAAAGCTAAATCATAAACAATATAATAATAGTTTACCACATTTTTTCAGAAATGTCAAGCCTTTTTTGCACAAATTTTAAATTCGTTATTTTGCTACAATATTAACAAGTTTATTTGGTACATATATCTGTTTTATTATGTTCTTACCGCTGACAGATTCTTTAACTTTTTCGTCAGCGAGAGCCATAGCAATCACAGCGTCCTTGTCGGAATCGGGGACAATGTTGAGTTTCGCCTTGATTTTACCGTTAACCTGCACTACAATTTCAATAGTCTCATCAACACAGAACTTTTCGTCGTACTTAATCCATTCCTGTTCACTGAGAATTTTTCCGTTGACTGTATTGTAAATTTCTTCTGTGATGTGAGGTGCGAACGGGTAGAGCATTACACAGAGTGCGGACAGTTCAGCCTTGTTTATTGAACCGACTGCGTATATATCGTTAAGAAGAGTCATCATAGCTGCAATGGCAGTATTGAACTTCATAGCCTCTATATCGTCGGTAACCTTTTTAATTGTCTTGTGGAAGTTTGAACGGAGCTTTTCGGAATAATCGTCACCGTCTGTGAGAATGTCCTGAAGTCCCCAGACTCTGTCAATGAATCTCTTACAGCCCTTTATACCGTTTACACTCCATGGTGCAGCCTTTTCGTAGTCGCCCATAAAGAGAACATACAGACGGAGAACGTCCGCACCGAAATCTTCAACAACGTCATTCGGGTCAATTACGTTTCCTCTTGACTTACTCATTTTTTCGCCGTCAGGACCGAGAATAAGACCCTGTGCGGTTCTCTTTGCATATGGTTCGTCAGTCGGTACAAGTCCGAGGTCGTAAAGGAATTTATGCCAGAATCTTGAATAAATCATGTGACGGGTAACGTGTTCCATACCGCCGTTGTACCAGTCAACAGGCAACCAGTATTTAAGTGCTTCCTGTGACGCAAATTCACTGTCGTTGTTCGGGTCACAGTAGCGGAGGAAATACCATGAAGAACCTGCCCACTGTGGCATTGTGTCGGTTTCACGTTTTGCGTCACCGCCACACTTCGGACACTTACAGTTAACAAAGCTGTCAATCTTTGCAAGAGGGCTTTCGCCGTCCGTACCGGGTTCAAAGTTTTCGAGTTCAGGAAGTTTCAGCGGTAATTCGTCATATGGAACGGCAACCATTCCGCACTTTTTACAATGTACAATCGGAATCGGTTCACCCCAGTATCTCTGACGGTTAAACGCCCAGTCTTTCATTTTGTACTGCACACCACGCTCACCGCAACCGAGTTCTTCAAGAATTGAAAGAGCCTTTTCTATAGCGTCTTTTTTGTTTGAAATACCATTAAGTACGTCGGAATTTACCATTTCACCGTCACCCGTATAAGCTTCCTTTGAAATGTCACCGCCCTTGATTACTTCAATAATATCAATGCCAAACTTCTTGGCAAAGTCGTAGTCTCTGCCATCGTGAGCAGGAACAGCCA
>JAGAQS010000169.1 GCA_017622635.1 Ruminococcus sp.
ACCTTTTGAAATTCTACAGTATTATTACGGTGACGATATAGAGATTGTTAAAAATGCACCTGTTCAGACTGCACTGCCGTCATATCCGGGAATGGAACTGTCACTCGGTTCGGCAAGAAACGATATAAAATCATTGCAGATATATCTTAACAGGATTTCAAGAAATTATCCCGCAATTCCGAAAATACCCGTTGCAGACGGAATTTTTGACACCGCAACGGAAGAAGCGGTAAAAAAGTTTCAGGAAGTTTTCGGTCTGGCGGTAACGGGTGTTGTTGACCAGGCAACATGGAACAGAATAACGTATATTTACACCAGTGTAAAACATATTGCCGAACTTGATTCAGAGGGCGTGCGTCTGGAAGAAATAGCACCTGATTATCGCAATCTTAAATTCGGTATGCAGAGTATAGCGGTGAGTGTACTACAGTATTATCTTGCCGTGATAGGTGCATATTACGAAGCTGTGACACCTGTTGAGATTACGGGTTATTTCGGTGAAAAGACAGAAAATTCGGTCAAGTCGTTTCAGCGTGTTTTCGGACTTCCGCAGACGGGAGAAATCGACCAGACGACAAGAAATGAGATTTACCGTGCATATCAGGGCATTATTGAATCTGTACCGCCCGACTATACAGATGTTGCACTTTATCCTAATACGGTTCTTAAAGAGGGAATTACAAGCGATGCCGTGCGTATCATTCAGGAGTACCTCACGTTGATACATGAAACGTATCAGAATATTCCTGCGGTGAACAATACGGGATATTTCGGACCTCTTACAAAACAGTCCGTAATTGAGTTTCAGAAACAGTTCGGAATTAATCCGACGGGTATAGTCGGTGCGGTGACATGGGACAAAATCGCTGAAGTATATTCGGATTTGAAATACGGTTTTGACAAACGACCGTATCAGAATCCCGGTTATACAATTACAGGTTAGAAAAGGAGTTTTTTATGCCATACACAAACGCACAGAAAAAACAGCACATCAGGGAATTGCAGACTTATCTTAATGCAATTTCTTTTCTGAATGGTCATATTCCGACAATCGTTCCTGACGGGGTTTACGGAAAGGAAACTATATTTGCGGTAAAAATGTTTCAGCGTGAATACGGTCTTTCCGAAACGGGAAGTACAGACTCTGTAACATGGAACAAGGTTGTAAGCGTTTACCGTTCTTATATGCGTTCAGAACCTGTTGCATACAATGCTTTCCCATCGGCTTCATATGTCGCACATCTCGGTGAGCAGGGACAGCTTATCTACATATTACAGGCAATGCTGAATGACGTGGGAAAAAATTACGACAATGCCCCCGAAGTAAATGTATGCGGACAGTATAACATGGAAACTTCAAACGCCGTGAGGTTTATACAGAAGAAAATCGGAATACCACAGAGCGGAAATGTTGACAGTACAGTCTGGAATATGCTTGTAAGTTGTTGTGAACATATAAACGGTACACTCCTGAGGGGAAAGAAAAATTAAAAAAACTATTGAAATTTATGTGAAATTATTGTATAATAATTGTGAACCTGCTCCCGTCTAAAGAGGTGGAGGTGCTGCCGAAAATTATATAAAGTTACAAATGATTACAAAACGGTTACAATTGTAACTTCTGTTCATAATTCACAAAGAGCGTGTTTGTGTCTATTTTACGTTAGGGTGGAAGTCGGTGGAGGTCGATACGTAAAATTCCCTTAGGGGCAAAAAAAACGCCTATAGAGAACTTTCAGAAATGACTTCCACCGACCTCCACCTTTTAATAAATTTTTTAAAAAGATAATCAAAAAATGCTTGATGATAAGGAGTGTAAAAATGATTAAGAAGTTTATACTTTCAGTTTCTGCCCTGACTGTTGCATCGGTTGTATTGTATACTACGGCGACGGCGGTTTCCGGATATTCCGTTTCAGACCTGAAAAAACTTGAAAATGCAGTTTTAGGAAAGGAAAGGGTTACGGCTGAAATGGATTTGACAGGCGACAACATGGTAGACTCGTTTGACCTTGTGGCAATGAGAAAGAATTTCACTTCAATGGGTGAGTTTAAAGAAACAGCTTTCACTGCGACCGAGGACAACGTGAAGTATACAGGCAGAAATTATTACGACGGTAAAACGGCATGGCTTGTACAGAGTGGCTCAGCGGTTGAATTTATCGTAAATGCGAAGTCTGCCGAAGTTACAATAACAGGGGACTACTCTGTAAACAATGACGAAAAATACCGTCCGAGATATGCTGTCATTGTTGACGGTGAAATAATTTTTGACGACATTATGAGCGAAAAGACAAAGACTGTAAAATTATTTGAGGGCAAAACTTCACGCACGGCTGACGTTAAAATAATACATCTTTCGGAAGCCAACAACGGTACTGTAGGCGTTTCCGAGATAAAGACGGTTTCAGATTCTCCTGTACCTGTTGTACCTGCCGAAAAGAAAGATTTTAAGATTGAGTTTATAGGCGATTCAATTACGTGTGCATACGGTGTTGAGGGAAAATCAGCGTCAGACCAGTTCACGACGGCAACAGAAAATTTTATGAAATCTTATGCATATCTTACTGCCGAAAAAATGGGTGCGGACTACAGTGCGGTATCTTACAGCGGTCACGGTATTGTTTCGGGTTACTCGAATGACGGCAACCGAAATACAGACAATCTTGTACCGCCGTATTACAGAAACTGCGGTAATCTCAGCGACTACGCTAAACCTTGGGACTTTACAACAGACCCGAATGACGTTGTTGTTATTAATCTCGGCACTAATGACTACTCATATGTAAGCAAGGACTTTGACGCAAGAAGTCAGGAATTTGTTGACGGATACGCCGAATTTCTTGAAACCGTCAGGGAGTGTAACCCCGACGCACATATTATATGTACTATGGGAATTATGGGCGGTCAGGAAATGTATACGCTGATTGAACAGGCAGTAAGTGATTTTACTGAAAAGACAGGCGACGAAAAAGTAACAGCTTTCAAGTCACCCATGCAGAACATGGCGGACGGCTACGGTGCGGACTATCACCCGTCTGAAATCACACAGCAGAAAAATGCGTATATTCTCGCAGACAGGATATGCAACGCCATAGGAATTGAGTCCGACAGAATAGGTCTTGACGTTGCTGAAAACGCTGAATACAACCTTGTCTTTGACAAAACCACAAACGCCAACGCTTCACCGTATTTTTCGGAATATGACAAATCCTACTGGATTAATATGGTAAACGGCGGACCGTCCGACGATTCCATAGAAGCCGTTATTTCGGGTATAGATTTGCAGAAGAACGGTAAGTACCGCCTTACTTTCAATATCACGACGACCGACGGTGAGTAAATCCCCGTAATTATAAGAAGCTCCGACAAATCAGAAACGTTTTTCAGTGACACTTTCACGGGAGCAGGCGAGAAAACTCCGTATACCGCAGAAATAACCGTTGACAATAACTGTGAAAACTCAGAAATCGTCCTACAGGTCGGCGGTACTGATTACTATAACGTTACCCTCTATAATTTAAGGCTTGAAAAAATCGGCTGATAACAGAAAACCGTACATTTTATAAATGTACGGTTTTTTTATTTCCGGAATATTTTATTGTTTGTACGTCCGAGTATATAATCGGCTGAAACGTCGTAGAAGTTGGCAAGCGTTACAAGATGTCTGACGGGTAATTCTCTTTCGCCCGTCTCATACCGTGAATACTGCGGTTGTGTTGTGTGCAGGAGCTTTGCAATATCGGACTGCTGTAAATCTTCATCTTCTCTTAAATCTTTCAGACGTTGTAAATAATACACAAAAACACCTCGCTGAAATTATTTATTAAATAGATTTTAACATGAATTTATTAATTATCCTTGATATTATATCCGTTTGGATATAATATTATTGCAACGTTGTGAAATAGCATAAATTTGAATAAATAACCGTTTTTATTTTTAACGGCAGAAAGGAGGTTTTATCATGAAGATAAAAAAAGCATATAACAGTTTTATGGGATTTTTTTTACTGGCAGGTATTGCTTCACCTTTTATGATGCTTTTCATAGGAGAGTTAGAAATAGGCGTTTTAATATTCATGTTGGCAGTAGGAGCTTTAATTACATGGAGAATAAAATGTAATTCTCCTAAAGGATTCTTCTGGAAGAACTGGCTTAGTTGTCTATGGACAGGATTCAAAGTTTATTGTAAAATTGCTTTGTTACTTTTTATTGTCACTATTCCGGTATCTCTCAGAATTGCTACAGAATGTTATTATACAGGTTATGATAGCATGGGAAATGAAATATGGTTAAAACATATTGAAAATGATATATATGAAGATGTAAAAGGCAACCGTTATAAAATGAACTGATATGTTATATAATAAAAATATTTTCCAAAAATAAAATGTAAATTTTTTCTGTAGGGTATTGCAATTTTCTGTCAGATATAGTATAATGATAATTGCAGGGCTGAAAAATCGCCCCCGACAGTAAATTTTCAGGAGGAATTTTAATTATGTTAGTTTCGGCTACAGAAATGCTTCAGAAAGCAAGAGCTGGCAAGTACGCAGTTGGTCAGTTCAACATTAACAATCTTGAGTGGACAAAGGCTATTCTCCTTACAGCTCAGGAACTCAATTCACCCGTTATCCTCGGTGTTTCAGAGGGTGCAGGAAAGTATATGACAGGTTTTGCAACTGTTGCAGCTATGGTTAAGGCTATGGACGAATCACTCGGAATTACAGTCCCCGTTGCTCTCCACCTCGACCACGGTTCATATGAGGGTTGCTATAAGTGCATCAAGGCTGGTTTCACTTCTATCATGTTCGACGGTTCACACTTCCCGATTGAAGAAAACGTTGCAAAGACAACTGAACTCGTTAACGTTGCTCATCAGCTCGGTCTTTCAATCGAAGCAGAAGTTGGTGCTATCGGAGGTAAAGAAGACGGTGTTATCGGTAAGGG
>JAGAQS010000170.1 GCA_017622635.1 Ruminococcus sp.
AGGAACTTTATGCAAGACTTGCCGAAATGGGTGGTGAAGTTCTTTTGGAAACAGTCGGGTCAATTGAAAAGGGTACACTCAGTCCACAGAAACAGGACGATTCATTGTCATGTTATTCGCCCATGATAAGAAAAGAGATGAGTTCTCTGGACTTCTCAAAGAGTGTAAGGGAAATCCATAACACCATAAGAGGTGTTACGGGATTTACTCTCCTTAACGGAAAGCGTCTCAAAGTTTTTAAGTCGGAAATAGTTGCGGGCAGTTCAGATGCGGAAAACGGTACTGTAATCAATCCCGATAACTTTACTGTAAAATGCGGTGACGGCGGTCTGATTAAGTTTGACGAAATTCAGCTTGAGGGCAGTAAACGCATGAAAACAGCCGATTTTCTTAGAGGCAAGAAACTTGTTTCAGGTGAAAAACTGGGTTGACGGGGGGATTTAATGGCGAATCCAAGATATTTGGCTGTAAAACTTCTTTGTAAAACGTTTTCAGGGGGAAGTTTTTCCAACATTCAGCTTAACAGCGGTCTTAAAAATTCAGACCTTGACGAGCGTGACAAAAAACTTTGTTCAGCGATTTATTATGGCGTGATTGAAAGAAAAATATTCCTTGATTATATAATAGGACAGTTTTCCTCACGTCCTCCCGAAAAACTTGACGATAATGTCCTTAATATACTGAGAAGCGGAGTTTATCAGATACTGTTTATGGACAATGTTCCCGACAGTGCGGCAGTAAACGAGAGTGTAAAGCTTGCGAAAAAGTTTGGTAAAACAAGTGCATCAGGAATGATAAACGCTGTTCTGAGGAATTTTATAAGAAACGGAAAAAAAGTCAGTCTGCCCGACGGTAAAATTGATGCATATTCCGTAAAATATTCCGCACCGCCTGAACTGGTTGAAAGTCTTGTTAACGATTACGGTCACGAACTTGCCGAAAACCTGCTTGCCGACGCTCTGGGCAGTCCGCCCGTTACGGTGAGAAGAAATACACTGAAATGCAGTGAAGAAGAATTTATAGATTCCCTCGGCAGAATAAATGCTGAAAAAAGTGATATTCTGTCGGAATGTTTCATGTTGTCGGGCGGTGATGTTACGGCAACCGAAGCTTTCAGAAAAGGTTTTTTTCACGTTCAGGATTTGGCTTCACAGCTTTGTTGCAAGGCTCTTTCACCGACCGAAAACGACATTGTTCTTGACATATGTTCAGCCCCTGGCGGTAAGGCTTTCACAATGGCACAGCTTATGAACGGCAAGGGTAAAATTATGGCGTTTGACCTGCATGAAAAGCGTGTGAAACTAATTCGTGACGGTGCTGAAAGGCTTGGACTTTCCAATATTACGGCAGATGTCGGCGACGCTTCAAAGTACAATGCGGAACTTCCGAAATTCACAAAAATTCTCTGTGATGTTCCATGTTCGGGGATAGGGGCGATAAGGCGTAAGCCTGAAATAAAATACAAAAATTTCAGTGATTTTTCGGGACTGCCCGAAATTCAGTACAATATAGCTGAAAATGCCCTGAACTATCTTGAAGTCGGCGGTGAACTTGTTTACTCGACCTGTACCCTCCGTAAAGCAGAGAATGAATATGTTGCGGAAAAACTTCTTTCAAATTACCCCGAACTCGAACCTGTACAACTTCCTTTCGGTGAAAAGTTCGGAAACATGGCGGATATATTTCCGTGTCATTTCGGCAGTGACGGGTTTTTTATGGCAAAGTTCAGAAAAGTAAGGTGATAAATTGGAAAAAAACGATATTCTTAGTTTCAGTCTTGATGAGCTTGAAAAAATTCTTGTTGAAAACGGTGAAAAAAAATTCAGAGCAAAACAGATTTTTCAGTGGCTTCATGTAAGAAGAGTGTTCGACTTTGACAAAATGACTGATATATCTGTCCAATTAAGAGGACGCCTGAAAGGAATTTTTTGTATAAATAGACTATTTGTACAGAAAAGGCTTGAATCTTCCATAGATAATACTGTAAAATATCTTTATAGACTTTCGGACGGGAATTTTGTGGAAACAGTTCTCATGAAATACAGTTACGGTTACAGCATATGTGTTTCAACACAGGTCGGTTGTAAAATGGGCTGTAAATTCTGTGCGTCGGCGATTGCGGGATTTGTCCGCAATTTAAGTCCGTCTGAAATTCTTATGCAGATTTACGAAACTGAAAAAAATACCGGAATCCGTGTTTCAGGTGTTGTTATGATGGGAATCGGTGAACCGCTTGACAATTATGACAACGTTCTGAAATTCCTGAGCCTTATTTCTGACAGCAACGGAAATAATTTCAGTCTCAGGCACGTTTCACTTTCAACCTGCGGAATTGTTCCACGCATTTATGACCTCGCAAATCTTAAACTCGGACTTACACTTTCCGTTTCACTGCACTGTGCGGACGATTCGGGACGTTCCGAAATAATGCCTGTGAACAGAACATATAATATTGAAAAGCTTATTGAAGCTTGCAGGTTTTATATAGATAAAACGGGACGGCGTGTAACTTTTGAATATGCCGTCATTGACAATGTTAATTCTTCTGACAGAGATGCTGACAGGCTGGC